>JBAUOG010000308.1:0-10706 GCA_049579625.1 Bryobacteraceae bacterium | reverse complement strand
GATCGACCCGATGCTGGGCGCGATCACCGAGGCTGTGGAACGCAACCCGATCACGCTGCTCGAAGCGGAGCCTGGGGCAGGGAAGACCACGCGGGTGCCCGCGGCATTGCTCCGGCGCGGATACAGCGGAATCTATGTTCTGGAGCCGCGCCGCTTGGCCGCGCGGCTTGCGGCACGCCGTGTTGCCGAGGAACTTCACGAGCCGCTGGGACAATCGGTCGGCTACCAGGTTCGCTTTGAGGAGGTGGGTAGCCGCCAAACCCGGCTTTGGTTTGTTACCGAAGGCGTGCTAACTCGCAAGCTTCTGAGCGACCCCGCGCTGCGGCAAGCTCAAGTCGTGGTTCTGGATGAATTTCACGAGCGGCACCTTGAAACCGATCTGGCCCTGGCGCTGCTTCGGAAACTACAGCGCCGCCGGCCGGAGTTGAAGTTGCTGATCATGTCAGCGACGCTCAGCGGCGACGACCTTTCTGCGAGGCTTGGCGGCGCCCCGCTGTTGCGTTCGCCGGGCCGGGTGTTTCCTGTGACCGTTCGGTATCGCCCGCACAGCGCCGCGCCGCTTGAAGCTCAGACAGCGGAGGCGATCTCCGTCGGGCTGAGCGAAACTCGAGGTCACATCCTGGCTTTCCTTCCGGGAGCGGCCGAGATCCGAGCAGCCGCTCAAGCGTGCGATTCAATGGCGCGGGCGGCGGGTGCTGTGATTACTCCGCTGCACGGGGATTTGCCGCCGGAGGAACAGGACCGCGCCGTGGCTCCGTCGAAGCAGCGCAAGATCATTCTCTCGACCAATGTTGCGGAGAGTTCCGTGACCGTTGAGGGCGTGTGCGCGGTCGTAGACAGCGGGCTGGCGCGGGTAGCCACCTATTCGCCGTGGAGCGGCTTCACACGGCTGCGCGTGGAGAAGGTGAGCCGGGGCTCAGTTGCCCAGCGGACGGGACGAGCGGGCCGGACCGGGCCCGGGCTCGCGATTCGCTTATTCACAGAAGAGGATTTCCGGCGCAGGCCCGAGCATTTGGTACCGGAGCTTTTGCGATCGGATCTCGCGCAGGTGACGCTGCAACTTGCCGCGGTGGGTTTTCGCTGGACCGATCTGGACTGGCTGGACGAGCCATCCTTGGCAGCACGCGAGGAGGCCAGTGATGCGCTACTGAGGTTGGGTGCGCTTGCTCCGGGCGGCGGATTGACCACGGTGGGCAGGAGCATGTCGCAGCTGCCGCTGCATCCCCGATTGAGCCGCTTCTTCTTGGAAGCTGCCGAGCGGGGTGTTGCCGAGGAAGCGGCAACCGTCGCGGCGCTGCTTTCGGAAGGCCGCTACCGCTCGGACGAGGCAGCGAAACGGCGCCACGTGTCCGATATCGAAGCGCTGCTGGAGACAAACCTGTCGTTCCCAGCGCGGCGGCTGTCTCAACAGTTGCTGCGATCTGTTTCTAAACCGGCGCGTCACGCCGCCTGTGGCGAACACGCTTTGGAGAAGGCCTTGCTTGTTGCCTACTCCGATCGTGTGGCGCGACGCCGTGGTGAGACGTTGTTGATCTCGACCGGCGCATCCGCGAAGCTAGATCGGGCAGGCGTGGTCGAGAGCGAGTTCTTGTTGGCGCTCGACATTGAAGATCGCCTTGAAATGAGAACGGCGTTGGTCCGGGTGGCTTCACCCATCGAAGCGGATTGGCTGTTGGATCTGTTTCCTGACCGCCTGGAAACACGCGAGTTGATGGAGTGGAACCGCGAGGCCGAGCGAGTGGAGCAGGTCAGTGCGCTGGTTTACGACAAGCTGGTGATTGACGAGACGCGGCGTCCGGCCACAGATGCCGACGCAGCCGCGGCCCTGCTAGCCCAAAAGGCGATGGAGGCGGGCATCGAGCGGTTTGTGGACGCCGAAGAGCTCAACCGCTTCATGCAGCGCATTCAATTTGCGGCGCTGCACTCGAAATCAATCCGGGTTCCGCACGATCTTGTCGAGCAAGCGTTGCGCGCACTGAGCTATGGCCTGAAGAGCTTTTCGGAATTGCGTTCGGCCACGTCGAGCGGCGCACTGGTTGGTTGTCTCGAAATTATGCTACCGATGCGTGAAATCAACGAGACGGCTCCGGAATTCGTTCATCTTCCGAGCGGCCGGCGGGCGCGGATTCACTATGTCGAAGGCCAACCACCGTGGGTTTCTTCCCGACTGCAAGACTTCTTCGGAATGAAGAACACACCCGTGGTAGCGAGAGGCGCAGTACCCTTGGTTGTGCATCTGCTCGCGCCCAATCAACGGCCGGTGCAGATGACGACCGATCTCACCAGCTTCTGGAACAATCTGTATCCGCAACTGCGGCGGGAACTGAGCCGGCGGTATCCCAAGCATGCCTGGCCCGAGCGGCCGGAGTGAATGGTGGCCCTGCGCCCTTTGCCAGCACTCGCTACGGTCTAATGTGCGAGCTTCGGATTTCCGAATGGTGGTAAAGATTCCCACCGGCCGGATTGGGACGGACCCAGGTTACGAAGACGCAGGGCCAAGGCCAGCAACCAGATCGCACTGAAACCAAAATAAGAGCCAAGCCAAAAGAGGTCTAAGTGTGACCCCGGTTCTAGCTTGATCCAGCGAAACCCCAAGGCAAGAAACACCACAGCGAAACCAATCGAGGCCGCTCCGGCCAAAGCAAGAAGCCATCCGTCAGCAAGATGACCCTGACGCCGCTGGGTTCGCGCGAGTAGCAATTCGAGAATGCCGCTGCTCATTGCCATCAGTATGATCAGGAGCGCCACCGTAAGAAAACTGATTCGATAGCCGGTAAAGCCGTATTGGATCAGTCCGAGCGCGCCAAGTGCAAGACCATTCAGCACAAGAAGCCAGCATTTGCCCTTGGTGGACCTCAGAATACCTGCCGCGATCATGCAGGCTCCCGCCGCCAAGGCGAGCTGACCCAATAACACAATCGTGCTGCTCCACGAATGGAAAGTTACGGGTCCATCCGTCTCACCCATGATTAAGTAAATGGCCGAAATTATCGCGTAAAGAACACCACACAACCCCAGCCATAGCCAATTTTTGGTCAGCGTTTGGATCAATGTCCACCTCCCAGATCATGATGCAGTCCCTTAGGCATTTCGGGGCTCTACGTTCAGCATAGCGCCGCGCCAAGCGTCCGGGGGTAGACGATATTACCTAATGCGTGGAGAGTGAATCCGTCTTCTGTGCTTCGTGCTGTGCCTGAATGTACTTTTCAGTCTTCGGACTGCGGTTCCAATGGGGCGGCTCAACACTGTTTGCCAAGTTTAGAACGGCTAGCGCAACCATTCGATCGACCTGCGCCATGTTCTGGTAGTCGATTTTTTGCCATTCGTCACCAACGCCATGGTAGTCCGGGTATTCGAAGGCCGTCGACACCGTGTGTGCGGGTATGCCTTTCAACGCCAGTTGTGCGTTGTCGCTGCGGTCGAAGTACGGATCACTTCCTTGCTCGTCCTTGTACACCTTGATACCCGTGAACTTCCCGGCGCGTTTCAGATAGCTGGTGATGTTCGAGAAATCGTAACCGGTAACGGTCGCGGTACCAACCTGAGGACCTTTCAAAGAATCCGTCCGTCCCACCTGTTCGAGGTTGATGCCGGCGATGGTGTCGGCAGCCGGGAACGGAGGATGTGAGGCGAACCATTGGGATCCAAATTCACCAATCTCCTCACCGAAGAAGGTGACGAACACGATGCTCCGCTTCGGGCGCGGCCGCAACGTTGCCAAAGCAGAGGCCACCTCAATCACCGATACAGTTCCGCTTGCATCATCGTTTGCGCCATTGTAGATGCGATCCTGAGCGGTGGCGGGCGTCATAGCCATACGCCCTGCCGTTTCGCTGGTGCCGATGTGGTCATAGTGGGCGCTGACAACCACGGCGGTGTCCTGCAGAGCCGGATCAGACCCGCGCAGAATCCCGACTACGTTCTTCAAGACCACCGTTTCGTCGTGCGGCGCCGGCAGTTCGAAGGAGATGCGCTCGACGGAGTCCGATTCGTTTGTCGCTGCTGACTTGTGCGAAGATCTCTCCAGTTCGGCTAGCCAGGCCGCGGCCGCTTCTCCGGAAATATCCAGCACCGGCGCGGCAGGCTCATTGGCGTCGGCTTCGAAGAGGAGCGAGTTGGCTGTGTGAGCAGTGGTGCGCACTACCACCAGCGCAACGGCCCGCTTCACCTTCAGTGACCGGGCGAATTTACGACGCCTGTGAAGCGGGTCTTCGACTCCGTAATTCTCCAATCCTCGCGCCGCGGATCGCGGGGTGACGACGACGCGGCCCTCCAGGCTCTGAGTCGCCAGCAAGGCAGGGTCCTGAGCGCTAACAAACACAATGGGTGCGTCCTTTACGGAAGCGGCGTCATTTGCTGAGGAGACGGAGACGTCCGCCGCGGGAAAGACCAACTGCTTCGCGCCGTCCTGCACCGTCACGGTACCGGGTTGTCCAAACTGACGCTTGACCATGCGCACCGTTTGAAAATAGCCTTGATCGCCTCCGGGTTCGAGGCCGGCTTTACGAAACTGGGACGCGATGAACTCGGCGGCCACATCCAGTTCCGGGGATGGCGTGAAGCGGCCTTTCAACGCATCCGAAGCGAGGAATGAAAGGTTCCCTCGCAAGGAATCGGCGGAGATGCCGCTCAACGCGCTCTCGGTCGCAGCCGGCAACGGCGGAAGCACTGCCGCATTCTGAATTGGGAGGAAGGCGGCTGCGCTGAGCAGGCAACTACCCGCTACGATCAGCCAAGCCGTCCGGTTGAATGGGGATGCTGGCATTTGGGGTTGCTTACGCGCTGACTTCAGCCAGGTGCTGCGCCATAACCCGTTGCAGAATGTCGGGTATTTCGAACACGGCACGGTTCTCAACGCAGCGTGTCGCTCTTTGCATGGCGGCGAGCCTTCCGGAGGATAGGATGCGTTGAACGGCGGGCTCAATTTCACGAAAGTCTTTAAGCACTACACCGACTCCGTGCTCCTCCACCCATTCGGCGTTGTAGCGTTCTTGTGGAAGAGTCCAGGAGTTTTTCGACACAATCACCGGCAACCCCATGCGCACAGCCTCGCTGATGCTACCGGGGCCGGGCTTGCCCACGAAGAAATCGGCCAGCCGCATGTAATGTGGAATCCGGCTGGTGAAGCCTTCGACAAACTTCTTGTTCCGCGTCTTCAGGCGTTCCAGACGCAGTTTCAGGGATTCGTTTCGGCCGCAGATGAGGATGAGTTGCAGATCGGAGTTCGAATTGCCGAGGTGCTTTGCTATGGGCCACATGGCGCCGGATCCCTCGCCCCCAAAGAGAACCAGCGCGGTTGGTAATTCAGGGTCGAGGCCCAGCTTGTCGCGTTCGGCTGGGCGGTCAAGCGGAACATCCTCATAGAATTCCGGCCTCAAAATCATTCCGCTGGCGGAAAACACACGCTCCTTCGGGTGACCAAGCGAGAGCGCCTGTTCGACAGCTTTGGTTGTTCCGCAGATGAAGTACTGCGGCTGACGCTCGATCCAGAAATGCGGCGGATAGTCGGCGAAATCCGTCAGTATGGTAACCATCGGAACATCCGGCCACACTGCGAGCAGGCTTTCGCATACCGAGCGGTTCATGTTTGGGACCAGGGAAACGGCCAGATCTACCTTGCGTGCCGCCCAGAACTGCTTAAGCAGCTTGACCTGCCCCGGGTGGTAGTGCCGAATGATGGCGTGCATCACCGGCAGCAGATATTCGGAACCCAGAGTCATCCCCTTCGACAGCATCAGGTTGTAGATATCCTGCATGCGCATACCGGTGATTTTCCGGAATATGTCGAGTGGATCGAGAACTTCCTGCAGATTGACCAGGTGAACATTCCAGCCCCTGTCTTGCGATTCAATGACAGCCTTCAGCGCCGTGGCCGCGCTCCGATGGCCACCCCCCGCGTCGAAGTACATGAAGTCAAGATTACGGGCCGTCAAATCACTATCTTACCTTTCAGGAACTACGCCAACAGAATCAATGAGTCAGCGGACGTTTGCCGCCGCCAGTCGCTGTCGGGGCGCCCGAGCCGGACGTCTAATGCGGCGCGTCGGCCAGGCTCATTTCGACTGATCTCATTGGCAAATGGGCACTTATTGGGCATTTTTTCCCAGCCTGAAAACACGACTATTCACAAATGTTTCGCGCGTCTGTCACCGGGCTGTAATTGCATTCGGTCTACAAGTGGGATAGGACCGAACTGTGGTTGAGCAGCTTCCGATAGACTGGTTGAAAGGGGACTGTCCATGACGGTCTCGCAGACGATGCTGCATCTTATCGCTACCGGCGACCATAAGCTGATGCGCAAGGTCAATAAATGGCCGGCGCCCAAGTGGGTACGTCTATGGGCGGTCGCGGCGACACGCGCAGGAGATGGCTGGCTTTGGTACTTGATTGGCTTAGTCATTCTTTTGGTCGGCGGCAATGTCCGATTCGAAGCTATCGCAGCCGCCGGGTCGGCAGCGCTAGTTGGTATTGCCATGTTTAAAGCTGTGAAGCACGTCTCCGGCCGGAAACGCCCTTGTCAGATCGAGCCGCACTGCTGGGCGACATTGCTCCCACCGGATCAGTTTTCTTTCCCATCAGGCCACACCATAACCGCATTTGCAGTGGCCATGACACTGGGCGAGTTCTACCCGATGCTGATGCCAGCGCTACTGTTCTGCGCCGTCAGTATTGCCGCTTCGCGCATTCTGCTGGGCATGCACTTCTTAAGCGACGTCGTCGTTGGCGCTGCGCTCGGGATGTCGCTGGCATTCACCTCCTTCTGGATCTTCGCCTAAGGCTTACGGCGAAGCCGACCGCCAGATCTGAAAAAAACCTCGTCGAGGGAGCGTCTCTCGATATATTGGATTTGGTATCAGAGTGACTTGCAGTTGCTCGTGCCGCTGCGAGGAACGTTCCTTCGAGGTGGTCGTTTGTTCTTCGGGGAAGCTTGAAAAACAGAGCGTGTATATTCCTGCCAGCGCAAACATATGCTTAGAAGCACTTTTCTCTACCTCTCGCACCAGGGCTGGCTCCGTCATTGGATGGAGAACTCCTCAGTATCACAGCGCTTCACGTCACGCTTCGTAGCGGGCCAATCACTCGAAGAGGGCATTCGAGTGCTCAACAAGTTGGAGAAGGAGCACATCACCGCTACGCTGGATTTCCTGGGCGAGAACGTAACGTCGCTGGAAGAAGCCGCGCAGTCGCGCGAGTCGTATCTCAAGGCGCTCGAAGCCATCCGCATCAACCATTTGCAGGCGACGGTTTCCATCAAGCTAACGCAGTTTGGCCTCGATTTCTCGGAAGAGGCCTGCTTGAATAATGTGGTCGCGCTGGTGGAGCAGGCGCGTTCGATGGGAAGCCGGGTGGAAATTGACATGGAATCGAGCGAGTACACCGACCGGACACTGCAGATCGTCACGGGTCTGCACCACCGCTTCGGCGGCTTTGTGCGGGCCGTCATTCAGTCGTATCTTCATCGCAGCGAGGACGACATCCGGATGCTCAATGACCAGGGGGTTCCGGTCCGCTTGTGCAAGGGGGCCTATGACGAGCCTGCCAAGGTTGCTTTCCCGCTCAAGGCCGAAGTCGATGCGAACTATGTCAAGCTGATGAAACTGTTACTGGACGACGGCACAAACCCGGCCATCGCCAGCCACGATGAGAGCATTGTGACCCAGGCACTGCAACATATACGGGAACAAAAGATCGCCGCCGATCGTTTTGAATTCCAGATGCTCTACGGCATCCGGCGCGACCTGCAACGCCGTCTTACGGCGGAGGGCTACCGGCTCCGGCTGTATGTGCCCTATGGCGACGCTTGGTATCCATACTTCATGCGCCGGCTGGCGGAACGCCCAGCTAACGTACTCTTCATCGCCAAGAACCTCATTCGCAGCTAACCGGACGCAGCTGACCATCAGTCCGCCCGCGACGTTCGGTTCATCAGAGATCTGGAACCATTCGACCCGCCGGGAGTCTAATAGTGAAAAGGTATTGGCCGTCCGAAACGCGGGAAGAGAGCAGCGCTTATGAAGTACTGGTCCTACTTTGCAGCGAAAGTCCTAGTGGCGTCGGCAGTTACATACTGGCTGCACCACGCGGTCCAATTCGCCTTCCCCGTGCCGCCGCACACCCGCTACGGCCCGCCACCGCCCATGTTTTTGAATGACATGGCGTTTACTTTCTCGATTCTGCTGGTCTGGCTGGTGGGGACGGGAATATTCTATCTCGCGATTTGGGACCAGCGGCGTCGCTGCCGCACCTGTCTTCGCCGTCTTCGCATGCCGATTGCGATCGGTTCGTGGTCAAACATCCTAATCTTCGGGCGTCCTAAAACGCAGTGGATCTGTCCTTATGGTCATGGGACGCTGAAGGTGGATGAATTGCACCTGGACGGCAAGGAGCCACCGGATTGGGAGCCTCATGAGGACATGTGGAAGGAACTAGAGTCGCTTGGTTCAACCAGGGAATAGTGTTTCCGCCCGCGGTTGCGGATCTTGATCGAGCCTCGGGACAGGAAACATTGCGAATCAGCAAACGTCCAACAAGTTGCATGAGAGAATCAGCCTAGGCGCGTCTTGTCCGTTCGTCTCCAACTCCCTCCCAATTCGTTTCTAGCAGGCTTGCCGATCAGGCGTTTAGGTACTATTGCCGGCATCGCCCTCGGTGCTCTGTTCCTTGGCTCGGTGCTTCTGTTCGCGTATTTCTACAACAAATACGCGAAACTCACGGACGAGAAACTGCTCGCCGGCCCATTCCCCAACTCGTCCATGCTGTATGCCGCGCCCCAATCTTTGGGCGTTGGCGACGAGGGTTCTCCTATCGAAGTCGCAGCGGAGCTTCGACAAAGCGGATATGGCGAAGATACGCGGCAGAACAAGCTGGGTTGGTTTCATCTGCGGCCCGATGCGATTGAAATCTTTCCAGGGGCCGATTCCTACTTCGAAGCCGAACCCGGAGTCATACGTTTCGTCAACGGCAAAGTGGCGGGCATCATCTCCCTTCGAGACAATTCGCCGCGCACCCAATACGAAATCGAGCCGCAACTGCTCAGCAGCCTGTTCGACAAGAACCGTGAAAAGCGACGCCTGGTCAAGTTTGCCGACATTCCGCCGATTCTCGTGGACGCCGTGATCTCGGTTGAAGACAAGCGATTTTTCCAGCACTCCGGATTCGATCCAATCCGGATTGTGAAAGCTATGTTCGTGGACGTTCGGCAGATGCGGAACGCGCAAGGCGCTTCCACGCTCACCCAGCAACTCGCCCGCAACCTGTGGCTCGATTCCCGCAAAACACTCGGCCGCAAACTGGCCGAGCTGCTGATCACTCTGCACCTGGAGCGCAAACTAACCAAGCAGCAGATCTTCGAATACTATGCGAACCAAGTAGACCTGGGTCGTAGGGGCTCCTTTGCGATTCGGGGCTTCGGTGAAGCGTCGCAAGCGTATTTCGGCAAGGATATCCGTCAATTGACGCTGCCCGAAGCGGCCACGCTGGCCGGACTGATTCAACAGCCGAGTGCTCGCAATCCGGTGCGTTGGCCTGAGCGGGCCAAGGCGCGGCGCAACGTGGTGCTGGGTCTGATGAAGGACAACGGCTACATTACTCCGGCTCAATGTGATCAGGCATCGGCTGCAGCCATGGTCGTGGCACGGCAAGGCATCGAGTCCGCCGACGCTCCTTACTTCGTCGACATGGTCAACGAACGCCTGTCGGAAGACTTCAACGAGCGCGATTTCCAGGACACGGGTTACCGTGTCTACACCACCATTGATATGGATCTGCAGCATGACGCCGCGGAAGCGGTGGCCATGGGGATGAAAGATCTCGAGGCCTTCATCTCGAAGCGAAAAGGCGACCTCGCCAACGCCGATCCCCAGGTCGCACTGATCTGCGCCGATCCACATACTGGCGAGATCAAGGCGCTGATTGGCGGCAAGAACTACGGCATGAGCCAGTTGAACCATGCCATTGCCAAGCGGCCTTCAGGCAGCGTGTTTAAGCCATTTGTCTACGCGGCCGCGCTCAACACGGGACTGAATAACAATGGCGGGCAGGTTCTTACGGCGTCCACGATTCTCGAGGATGAGCCGAAGACCTTCATGTTCGACGGCAAGCCGTATGAGCCGGTCGATTATCACAAGGGCGAATGGCAGGGGTCCATCACCCTACGCCAGGCGCTGTCGAAGTCGTTGAACGTGCCAACCGTGGAGGTGGCCGAGATGACCGGCTACCAGAATGTGGCCGCGCTCGCACACAGTGCCGGGCTGAACTCCGACATACGACCGACGCCGGCGATGGCCCTGGGCGCCTATGACGTTACGCCCATGGAAATACTTGGCGCGTACACGGTGTTTGCTAACAACGGCGTTTGGTTGAAGCCGCGGCTTATTGACCGGGTGCGCGATAAGTCGGGCGCAGAGATCTGGGAAGGCACCGTGGAACAGAAGAAGGTGCTGGACCCCCGGGTGAACTACCTCATGGTGAATCTGTTGCAGGAGGTCTTGCGCAGCGGCACGGGTGCTGGTGTGCGCGGGCGTGGATTCATCCTGCCGGCGGCGGGAAAGACCGGCACCTCCCACGATGCCTGGTTTGCGGGCTTCAGCTCCAAACTGCTGTGCGTTGTCTGGGTGGGACTCGACGACTACAAGGATCTGAAGATTGAAGGCGCGAAGGCCGCCCTGCCCATCTGGACGGAGTTCATGAAACGAGCACATAAGCAC
>JBAUOG010000307.1:0-1665 GCA_049579625.1 Bryobacteraceae bacterium | reverse complement strand
TGTTCGGATCTGCGCTGCGCGAGGATTTTCGCCCGGACAGCGATCTGAACTTGCTGGTGAGGTTCGCACCGGAAGCTGACCCGAGCCTGCTGGATCACGTCGCGATGGAAGAGGAACTCTCGGGCATCGTCGGGCGTAAGGTGGACATCGTCTCGCAGCGCGGCATCGAGCGGAGCTCGAATTGGATTCGGCGCAAGGTTATCCTGGAAAGCGCGGAGCCGTACTTTGCCTCGGGATGAAGAATGGGTTTACAACGACGCCGCGTGAACCCTAGCTTGACTCGACAAATATATCCACTCTTGTATAATCGGGAGTGTCGACTCGGAAGCCAATCGCCTGGATGGGCGACAGTCGGGCCCGGTTGCAAGCCGCTCCGGCTGACATTCGTTCGGACGCGGGCTATCAATTGGACTTGGTTCAGCGAGGGGAAGTGCCTGAGGATTTTAAGCCGATGCCGGATGTCGGATTGGGCGTAATGGAGATCCGCGTTCACGGCAACAACGAGTATCGAGTGTTCTACGTCGCCCGATACGAGGAAGCCATCTACGTGCTCCACTGCTTCGTCAAGAAGACCCAGGCGACTCGTAAAGCCGATCTCGACTTGGGCAGGAAACGCTACTCTGCGTTGATTGAGGCGCGGAAATCGAATTGAAGGAGAGAGTCATGAAAACCACGATTGACACGACGATCACCATGGGCAGCGGTGACGTTTTTACCGATCTCGGGTTCTCGCCCGCCGAATCCCGCAACCTGCGGCTCCGGTCCCAGATGATGACGGCGCTGCGGAAGTTTATCGAGAAGGAAGGCTTGACCCAAGCCGACGCGGCCAAGCGATTGAAGGTGAGTCAGCCCAGGGTCTCCGATCTGACACGCGGCAAGATCAGCCGGTTCTCGCTAGACACGCTGGTGAATATGCTCACCGATGCCGGTCTCGAAGTGGATTTCCGAATCAAATCGTCGCCTAGGCGAGTAGCCTAGACGACGTCGGCTTGGCCACCGATCCGGCTCTCGCGATCAAGTGCGCGAGTCACCATTCGGACTTGGCGCGTTGGATCTTCGCCCGGAGCTCGGGGTTGGCCTGTTCCAGCGGGATCGCATTCCCCTCGAACTCGCGCTCGGTCTCTTCGAGGTACTTGTCGATCTCGGTTTGGTAATCCAGGTAGAAGGCAATCGCCCCATATCCAGATTGTGGCTCATCGCCTAAGGAGACAAGCTGCGGCATACTAGCAGACATGGCAACCTCCACGCGGAAGACGAGCAGCCGGCCCAGCCGGCCAAAGGCACAGGTTCAACAGGAATATGCCGAGATACGGAAAAAGGTGGCAGAGGATGCCGAGGACGCGGACGCCAAAATCGTGGCCGCCGAAAGGCAACGGGAGTCTGAAGTCCGGCAAGCTGTTCAGGATCTTGCTGCCGACGATGTCGTGCGGAATATCAGCAACCTCGGGCTGGATATTTCGAAGACGCTGTCGGACCTCACACGAAAACTGGTGGACGAAGTGAGCCGGCTGGCCGTGGTACGCGAGGCGGTGGAGTTGGAGCGCCGCGAGCTGGAGCGGCTTCACAAGATCGATGTGGCAGCCACCGCGCTGGACCAAATGGTGCAGGATTACAACCGCGAGAAAGAACGGCTAGACGCGGAGATTTCCGTTCAACGGTCGGTTT
>JBAUOG010000306.1:0-14872 GCA_049579625.1 Bryobacteraceae bacterium | reverse complement strand
GGGTTGGCGATGTATTCCGGACGCCTGAAGATGTGGCGCCGGCGGAAGGCTGCCTAGCCAGGGAGCCAAAGGCCCTCCACAGCCTGAAGGCTGTGCCACGGGTCTGGCAACGTATGGGTAACACGTGGCACAGGCTTCGGCCTGTGAAGCACGCTGCTTAGCCAGGGAGATGGGTGACGAGTGAAAAAACCGAAGGAGTCAGGAAGCATGGCGATTAACGGCGAAGAGGACCTCAAATTCTTGATTGAGGAAGAGTCACAACTGGGAACGAAAATCAAGGTCATCGGCGTAGGCGGCGGGGGATCGAACGCCGTAGCGCGGGTGATGCAATCGGGCGTAAGCGGCGTGGAGTTCTACGTCATTGATACGGACCGGCAGGCGCTTGGAGCTTCGCCTGTAGCCCAACAGGTGGCGATCGGAACCAAGATCACCAAGGGTCTGGGCGCGGGGGCCGACCCCGGCGTTGGACGGCAGGCTGCGCTCGAGGATACGAATCGGATTATCGAAATCCTTGAGGGCGCCGATATGGTATTTGTCGCGGCGGGACTCGGAGGCGGCACTGGGACCGGTGCCGCTCCCGTCGTGGCAAGTTTGGCGAAGGAGTTGAACGCCCTCACCGTGGCGGTGGTGACCAAGCCCTTCAAGTTTGAGGGGTCGCCGCGCATGAAGCAGGCGGAGCGCGGACTGGCCGAGTTGGCCGGGGCGTGCGACACGGTCATCAGCATTCCGAACGCGAAACTGCCGGGCTTGATAAAGAAGGGCGCCAGCTTTCAGGATGCCTTTCGTATCGCGGACGATATTTTGAAGCAGGCGGTGCAGGGGATCTCCGACATCATCTCGAAGCCGGGCCTGATCAATCGCGACTTCTCGGATATTCGCACCATCATGCTGGGCATGGGTTACGCGATGATGGGCTCGGCCACCGCACGGGGTGAAAAAGCGGCGGTTGAAGCGGCCAAAGCCGCTATCAATGCCCCGCTGATGGACGATTGCGGCATTGTTGGGGCGCGCCGTGTTCTGGCGAACATGACCGCCTCCAGTGATTTGAGCCTGGACGATTTTGATGCTGCCTACGATTTGATTTGTAACGCCACCGAGAACCCGGATGTGCACATCAATTTCGGGTTCAGCCTGGATGAGTCGATGGGTGACGAAGTGAAGATTACGGTGATCGCCACGGGTTTCCAACGTGAATCTCTGCCGGAGATTGAACGCCGCAGCCCGAACTTCCCGTTTGCCCACGTCTCCGAGGTTCCGGAGCCGGAATCGACACCGCAGATGGATCTGCTGCCGGAGCCTCCGATTGTGGAAACCGCGTTTGAGGCCCCCGAGGAGGCCGTCGTGCTGGACGACTTTGATACGCCGGCGATTATGCGGAAACAAAGGCGGATGATCCAATAAAAAGGAGACACTTCGGAAAGACGCCTATCGTTTCCACTACACTAAGACAAACGTCGAGAGGGTTCGGCCATCGTTAAAGTTTGCGTATTAGCGAGCAGCAGTTCAGGCAACGCGACATTTGTCGCCACCGACCGGACTCGGATTCTGGTCGATGCCGGCTTGAGCCGCCGGGAGGTGACGAAGCGGCTGGCAACAATTGGCGAAGACGTACACGACCTGGACGCCATTCTGATCACTCACGAACACAGCGATCATGTGGCGGGGCTTGTTTCGCTGGCGCGCCATCTTAAGATTCCGGTCTACCTTACTCATCGCACGTCAACGGCGATCGACTGGAACGAGTTTGAGCCCACGGTGGAGGCTTTTCAGGCGGGCTGCGGCTTCTCGCTTGGCGAGTTTGAAGTCTCCAGTTTTACGATCCCGCACGATGCGATTGATCCGGTCGGCTACACGCTTTCCGTGCAAGGGATTCGAGTGTCCATTGCGACGGACCTGGGCTATCTGCCCGATTCCATCAAGATGCACCTTCGCGGAGTCGATCTACTGCTGCTTGAATCGAATCACGATCTTGACATGCTCAAGGTTGGCCCGTATCCCTGGTCGGTGAAGCAACGCGTGATGAGCCGACGCGGCCATCTTTCCAACGAAGTGGCGGGCGAATTCCTGCGCGACGGGCTCGACCCCAGCGTGTCTACGCTGATACTGGGCCACATCAGTGAACACAATAACCATCCGGAACTGGTGCGCCGCACTGCGCAGAAAGCGCTGGACGGCCGCTTGCTCTTCACGAAGCTGGTTGTGGCGCAACCCGGCGAGCAATCCGAAGTGTTCTGTTACTGAGCGTCTAATACCATTCTGTTAGTCCCTGAAACTAGTCTGTCCACCTCTTGAAATCACTGCCAGCAGGGCGTATGATTCAGGCAGATAGAAGAAAATTCGGCGCCGCGTAACCCTACCGGCGTACTTGTTTAAGCACGCACAGTATAGTCATCGCGGCTCAGGCTTTTGAGTAATTCCTTCTCTCAAAAAGGAGCGTTCACTATGACTGTCATGACTGTTAATTTAATCCTGATTGGTGTGCTGGCGCTGGTTGTGGGCGCAATGTTTATGTATCGCCGCTGGATCGAGGATCACGACGATCACAATATCCATCTGCACAACAATCCGACCGATGCGCAGATTATCCACATGCAGCAGGACGCCGCGAAAAAGTTGGAGACGGTGGAAAAGACGATCCGCTATCTCACCATCGCTTTGATTGTTTATGGCGTGGTGATAGCGGGTTACGCTTCTTACGTAGAGTGGATTTCTCAGTAGTCGCCGCTTAGGGGGACAACTTGCGGGCCGAAAGAGCGACGGCGCGTGCGCGCCGGGTGGGTATTTTACCCTCTGCCCTTTAGACTTGGCGGCGCGCTAAACAACCCGCCAAAAGCCGTCGACCCCGGCCCGCTTTCGGAATAACTCGGAAACCGGACGCGAACAAGACGCGTCGCCCTGATGTGCAATGCATCCGGGCGGTTTGCTTACTGTTTCTTCTCCTCGCCGCACCGCTGACCCCATCCTCTGCCCGTCAACAGGCACAGCCCGGCACCTTGGCTGCTCCTCCTCAGGGACAGCCGTTGACGATCCGTACGGAGGTTCCGCTGGTTGTTCTGCCGGTGACAGTGACGGATTCTCGAGGCAGAACCATTGACGGCCTGACGGAGGCTGACTTTGTGGTGCTCGACAATGGGAAACCACGCCAGGCGCAGGTGGATAGCTCGGATGCCCTGACGTCACCCGTCGCTCTGGCAGCCGTACTTCAAACCAGTGACATCTCCGCAGCGGTGCTGGCGAAACTGCGCAAAATTGGAGGCATGATCCAGGAGGGCCTGAGTGGAGACCGGGGTGAAGCAGCAGTGATTGGTTTCTCAAGCGAACCGAAGGTCTTGCAGGATTTTACGCGCGATGCGAATAAAATCGACGACGCCTTTCGAGAGCTGAGAGGATCGGGGAATGCCAGTGGGTGCATGCTGGACGCGTTGGAGCTGGCTTTGAATCTGCTTTCCGATCGCCCCCGAAACCCGCGAAGGGAGATCCTGTTAATCAGCGAATCACGCGACCGTGGAAGCAAGGCGAAGCTGCAGGATGTGGTGGAGCATGCGCAGCGGTTGAACGTGACAATCTACTCACTCTCGTACTCGGTTTATACGACAGCATTCACGTCGAAGCCTTCCGATACGCCCCAAAGCACAGAGGGAACTGGTTTGCTAGGGCTCATCACGGAGCCCGCCAGACTTGCCAGGACGAACACGGTGGAAGCGCTAACTGCCGCTACAGGTGGGCGCCGCCTGTCATTTACGCGCCAAGCCGGGCTTGAGGAAGATGTGCTGAAAGTATCGAAAGAAATACACAGCCGTTACCTGGTGAGTTTCACACCGCCACAGGAGGCGATAGGAAGTTTTCACACGTTGGAGATCCAGATTAAGAACCGGCCGGATGCCATTGTGCGAACGCGGCCTGGCTATTGGACAGTCAACTCGAACTAGTGTCAAGGCAGGCACGGCGTTAGACTGTGATGACATGCTCCGACGACTGTGGCTCAGCAGCCTGCTCCTGTGTTCCATAACGCTCTTATCGCAACTGCTGTTTGCTCAACCGGCTAAGCCGGCCGCTGCGGGCCCGCCTGCTACGTGGAGTTTCGTCCTGGACGGCGACTCGCGTAATTGCGGCGACCTGATCATGCCGGTCATCGCCAAACGAGCTATCAAGAAGGCTGCGCGCTTTTACTGGCACCTGGGTGACCTGCGCGCCATGTTCGAGGTGGATGAAGATTATGCCGGGTTGCATCGGAAGGACCCCGGCGCCCTCACGCTGGAGAACTATCAGAAAGCGGCTTGGGACGACTTCAAGGCGAACCAGATCAAGCCGTTCGGCACCATCCCCTTCTTTCTTGGCATCGGCAATCACGAACTCATAGGCCGCACGAAGGCACAGTTTGTGGAGGCGTTTCGCGAACAGCTCAACATGGAGCTGATCCGGAAGCAGCGCGAAGCGGATGACCCCAATGACCATACGGTCAGGACCTACTATCACTGGGTGACGGATGGGATTGATTTCATTAATCTCGACAATGCAGACAATGTGTTTGACGATGCCGAATTGGCGTGGGCGACCAAGCTGATTGCCTCCGACCAAGCAAATCCGCAGATTCGTGCCCTGGTGGTCGGGATGCATGAGGCTCTTCCTGACAGCTACTCGTTGGATCACAGCATGAACCAGGGAGCAGATAAGGGAATGAGCGGCCGGATCGTTTACAAAGACTTGTTGGCGCTCAGAGCTCAGACCGGAAAGGCAGTCTACGTGGTGGCGAGCCATTCGCACTACTTTCTCTCGGATATCTACAATACCGGCAAATGGCAGGGCAATGGCGGAGTGCTGCCGGGATGGATTGTGGGGACGGCGGGAGCCCAGTTCTACTCGGTCCCACCCGGAGTGAAGGATTTCGCGAAATACGCCCAGGGCCAATACGGATACGTGGTGGTGACGGTGAACAGTTCGAGGGCCTCTCGCGATCCGGTGGAACTCAAGTTTGTGCAGATCAAGGAATCAGAACTCGGACCCGAGATTGTGAACAAGTTTGGTGCGGACGTGGTGCGCTTCTGTTTTTCCGAGAATTGGCGGGCCACCATGTACCAGCAGGCGACGGTTCCGGCGAACTGAGGCAAGCAGACGTGGCTCAATAGACCGCTTGCTTAACGGGCGCGGTTCCGTGCTGGCGAGTCGGTCCTCCGCCCGCGAGGAAGCGTGGGTTCAGTTGATGGTCGATACTTCTTCCACCAGCCGGCGCGAATGCGCAAGGCGCAGCCTGGTGAAGAGCACTTTCAGAATGGCGATGGCCGGGACGGAGAAGAACATTCCCGGGATGCCGGCAATACGGTCTCCGGCGAGCACTCCGAACAGGACGAGCAGCGGCGAGATCTCGATACCCGAGCTCAGCAGAAATGGATTCAGCACATAGTCCTGAAACGTCCGAAAGGCCGCAAAGAACACAATGATCCATAGCAGGCCGCCGGTACCTGAGAACCCGCAGACGAGCAAGACGATCACGCCGGCGAACAACGGGCCGATGACGGGAATGAACTCCAGTAAGCCGCACAGACCCGCCAGCAGGAGTTGGTAGGGGGCACCGAAGATCTGCAGGAAGACGAACCAGGCGGTGAATGAGGCGATGGACAAGATTACCAGCGCGCGAATGTAATTGCTGAGGAGGTTGTGGATATCGTCGAGTATTTGTGTGATCAGCGTGCGATCGCGACTGTCATCCACGGAACCCAGTAACAGGACTCGAATGGTGTGAACATCCTTCAACAGCAGAAACGACAGAATGGGAACCAGAATGAGCGGCACCAACGCGCTTAAGCCCGACAGGATTTGACCCCCGGCGCTTTGGAGAAGGGGTACGGCGCTGTTCGATAGCGCTTTCGCCTCATTCTGCATGGCAGCCATCAGACGGTCTTTGAACGGCAGAAGCCACTCGGGAAACGGCAGATTGCCGAGATGCGGATTCGCAAGCATCGCCGGCAACTTTGAGGCCAGACTCGCGGCCTGCGCGGCAATTTCAGAGGCAATGCCGATGCCTGCGGTGACGAACAGGGCAACGAGGAAGAGGTAGACCAAAGTCAAAGCCAGGAGTCGGCGCTTTGGCATCAGACGCTCCACGAGATTGACCAGTGGGGAGAGCATGTAAGCCAAGAAGATGGCGACTGCGAACAGGGTTAGCGTCTCGCGAACCTTGTATATGAAGAACAGCACCGCCGCGCACAGAAACACTGTCCACACGACGCGCAACGTGCGACCGTCAATGCCCAACATCACTGTTAGACTAACAGTTGCCTGAGCACAGCCGCGACTCTTATGCGCCAACTTGTCAGTGAATTGCAAGACCTGGAAGACCGCCTAAGAAGTGGTGGCGGCCCGAAAAAAATCGAGAAGCAGCACAAAGACGGCAAGCTGACTGCTCGTGAGCGCATCGCCCATCTGATGGACCGCGGGACGATGTTTCTCGAGGTCGGTCTCCTGATCGCCTACGACCAATACGACGGCCAAGCACCTGCCGCTGGTGTTGTAACCGGCGTCGCCAAGATCGAAGGACGTCCGGCAGTGATTGTCGCCAATGACGCCACCGTGAAAGCGGGAGCGTGGTGGCCGGAGACCATCACGAAGATTCTTCGGGCCCAGGAAATCGCCATGCGAAACCGCGTGCCGATTGTGTATTTGGTGGATTCGGCCGGTGTGAACCTGCCGCTGCAAGATGGCATCTTCCCCGGGCAATATGGCGCCGCGCGCATTTTCTATTACAACTCGCTGATGCGGCGCAGACTGCGCATTCCGCAGATCGCCGCAGTGATGGGGCCGTGCATTGCTGGCGGCGCATACCTGCCAGCGTTGAGCGATGTCATCATCATGGTAGAGAATGTCAGCTTCATGGGTTTGGGTGGGCCGAACCTCGTGAAGGGCGCGGTGGGGCAGGTTACAGATACGGAGACGCTGGGTGGGGCCCGGATGCACACCACGCTCAGCGGCGTTGCCCATTATCGTGCGAAAGACGACCAAGCCTGTCTGGAGTTGATCCGCCAGCAGTTTCGTTCGCTGCCGCCGCCTGCACCCGAATCGCCCGGCCGGGCGCCGAAACTGCCGGCCGAGGGCCTCTACGAGGTGCTGCCAGCCGACCATCGCCTTCCCTATCGGGTCGAAGACGTGCTCGACCGTCTGCTCGATGCGGGCGAGACGCTCGAATTCCAGCCGGACTACGCGCCCGAGTTCTTGTGTGTCACTGCGCGTCTAAACGGCCGTGCGATCGGGGTGATCGCCAATCGCCGCGGCTTCATCAAAACTCCATCTGGACCGCGCATCGGCGGCATCGTCTACACCGAGTCGGCGAAGAAGGTAGCCTATTTTGTCGAGAACGCCGAGCGCCACCGCATCCCTCTTCTTTATGTGCAGGACGTATCGGGCTTCATGGTCGGGGTGGAGGCCGAGACCAGTGGAATCATTCGCGCCGGAGCGGAGATGGTGGAGACTATGGCCTGCTCGACCGTGCCAAAGATTGTGCTTACGCTGAACCATGCCAGCGGCGCCGGCTACTATGCGATGGCCGGACAAGGCTTCGATCCGAATTTCACTTTCGGCTGGCCGACCGCCCGGATTGGCGTCATGGAAGGCGACTCCGCGGTGCAAGCCATCTATGGTCCCGAGCTTGACAAGTTGCAATCGGACGGCCGTCCTGTGCCACCTGAGCTGGCGGACAAAATCGCCCAAACCCGCGACGATTATGACCGCTGGCTGGATGCCCGATACGCCGCTGCCCGGGGTCACCTGGATGCGTTGATTGATCCGCTGGCGACTCGGCGAGTTCTGGACCTCGCGTTCGATCTGGCGTGCGCAGCTCCTTTCACGGAGCATCTGCCGATTCAACTCACCACACTGCGTGGTGTCACGTTTGTGGAACCGGATCGCCTATCTGCCGAGGACGGGGAGCAGACACCGGCATGATTCGTATCGCGAATGGGCAGGGTTTCTGGGGCGACTGGCTGGAAGCGCCAGTGAACCTTGTGGAACAGGGGCCTCTAGACTATCTGACTCTCGACTACCTGGCTGAAGTGACCATGTCCATTCTGCAGAAACAGCGGAATTCCGATGGAAGGCTCGGCTATGCTCGGGATTTCCCGCCGCTAATCGCGCGCATTGCGTCCCCGATTCGCGAGCGCCGCATCCGGGTGATTGCCAATGCCGGCGGAGTGAATCCGATTGCCTGCGCGCGGGAAGTGTTGCGGCTCGCGCCGGGGCTCAAGGTTGCGGTGGTGTGGGGAGACGACGTGAGCTCGAAGCTGGATGATCTCATTGCCGGTGGCCAAGAGCTGCGCAATATGGACACCGGTCAACCGATCATGACGATCCGCGATCGCATCCAGAGCGCCAACGCCTACATCGGAGCATTCCCGCTGGCTGCGGCGCTCAAGACTGGCGCGGACGTCGTGATAACCGGCCGCTGTTCGGACGCGGCGCTGGCGCTGGCTCCCATGGTTCACGAATTTGGGTGGGGCGAAAATCAGTGGGACCTGCTCGCGGCAGGAATCGCCGCCGGCCACGTCATCGAGTGCGGCGCTCAGGCAACCGGAGGCAACTGCCAGTTCGATTGGAAGACCACGCCTGATTTCGCACACATCGGCTATCCGCTGATTGAGGCGCACGCCGACGGCCGCATGGTCATTACCAAGCACCAGGGGACGGGAGGCCGGGTGACCCAGGCGACGGTGAAGGAGCAGTTGGTTTACGAAATCGGCGATCCAGTTCGCTATATGACGCCCGACGTAGTTGCAGATTTCACCAGTATCCAACTGGAGGACGACGGCCCCGACCGCGTCGCTTTTCACGGCGTCCGCGGCACTCCACGGCCGGAGATGCTGAAGGTGTCGATTTCGTATCAATGCGGGTGGAAGGCGGTCGGCAAGCTGGTTTACTCGGCGCCCGATGCGCTGTTTAAAGCTCAGACCGCCGACCGAATCATGCGCCAGCGGCTGGCCGAGCTCGGCTTGCATTTCGAAAAGATTCACACCGAGTACTTCGGCATCAATGCCTGCCACGCACATCTGGCGCCTCACATTGCCGAACCGGCTGAGGTCGAACTTCATATTGGTGCTCGCCATCAGGAGAAGGCCAAACTGGAGCGATTCACCCGCGAGTTGATTCCGCTGGTGCTGAGTGGTCCCCCGACGGCGACCGGGTATGGCGAAGGCCGCCCATCGGTTCGCGAGGTTGTAGCCTACTGGCCGGCGCTGATTCCGCGCGAAGCCATTCAGGTTGCGGTGGAGCTGGTGCAGTGAAAATCCGTTTGTGCCAAATCGCTCATGCCCGCTCCGGGGATAAGGGCGATATATCGAACGTCGGTCTGATCGCGATTCGTCCTCGGCACTATGACGTGCTGCGGAGGGAAGTCACGGCCAGCCGCGTCAAGGAACATTTTGGCTCGCTGGTGTTGGGGGCGGTGACGCGTTACGAACTGCCCAACCTGGGGGCGCTCAACTTCGTGATGGAGCGGGCCCTGGATGGAGGAGGAACCATCTCGCTGCGCACGGACGCGCAGGGCAAAACTCACGGCGCTGCTTTGTTGACAATGGAAATAGAGGTGGAACCCGATGAGCTTGCGGATTGAACGGGAAGAACGTGTTCTGCATATAACGCTGAACCGGCCGGAGAAGCGCAATGCCCTGACCATCGGCATGTGCGCCGAGCTGGTGAAGAGTACGGATGAGGTGCAGGACGATCCAAACATCGGGTCGATACTCATTGATGCGGAAGGCACCGTCTTCTCCGCGGGAATGGACCTGGAAGAAGCGGCCAACAGCAACAATATCCATCGCCTTGCTACGCACGAGCGCTTGTTCACTCTTGGAGCGAATTCCAAGAAGCCAATCGTGATCTGTGTGAAGGGTCCCGCGTTGGGCGGGGGCATGGGACTGGCCGTACAAGGCCATGTGGTGGTGGCCGCCCAAGGCGCTCTTTTCGCTTTAACGGAGATTCGAATCGGCCTCTGGCCTTTTCTGGTGTACCGATGCATCGAAGCCGCGATTGGCCCTAGGCGCGCAATGGAAATGAGCTTAACGGGCCGTGCGATCGCCACCAACGATGCGCTCGACTGGGGTATCGTCCAGCAGGTCACGCCGCAGTTCGAGGCGGATGATCGGGCGGCCGCTGTTGCGCGAGACTTGGCTTGGTCCAGTCCGGTGGCCATTTCGGCCGGCTTAGATTATGTCCGGGAAGCCCGGGGAAAGAATTGGGCTCAGCAAGGGGAACTCGCTGTGGCGGAACGCGCAAAGGTTCTGCATGGGACGGATTTCAAAGAAGGCGTGCGGGCCTTCAAAGAACATCGCGCACCGTGCTGGCCCAGCATGCCTGAAGGATCGTACGATAGCGTGACCGAGCCAGCGCAGACGCCGGACGCGGAGCCCGAGGCTGCGAGTTAGAAGCCGGGAATGGAGCGGTCTGCCATTGGGAAGTGCACGTTGGCTGTTTGCACTGGTTGCACTTGCCGTGTCTGCGTCGGCGGGTTCATCAGCGGCGACGTTCTATAAGGACATCCTGCCTTTACTGCAGGAACACTGCCAGTCCTGCCATCGCGACGGGCAGATCGCTCCGATGCCGCTGGTGAGTTATGAACAGGTACGGCCCTGGGCCCGCGCCATTCGCGAACGAGTAGTCCGCCGCAACATGCCGCCGTGGTTTGTGGATCGAAGTAACGACGCCCACTACTTGCGTTTCTCGAATGATCCCAGCCTTACGTCGGCGCAGATTCAACAGATCGCCGAATGGGCGGATGCGGGCGCTCCCGCCGGGGATCCTCTGGATGCCCCCGCGCCGAAGCAGTGGGCGAAAGACTGGAACATCGATTCCCCCGATGTTGTGCTTCAGATGCCGAAGCCCGTGAAACTTCCGGCCTCGGGCGACATCGACTACACCTACGTCATCGTGCCAACCGGCTTCGAATCGGACCACTGGGTCCGGATGTCCGAGATTCGTCCAACCGACTGGGCGGCGGTTCATCACGCCGTCGTTTACATCCGGGAGCCCGAATCACGGTGGTTGCGGGGCGCGCCTATCGGAACACCTTTTACCGCTGCCACGCTGCCTAAGGGACAGGATCGGCGGGATGCGATGTGGACCGACAGCGATTTGCTGCTGGTGTACGCACCCGGCAGTTCACCGGACCGCTGGCCCGACGGCATGGGTAAGTTGGTGAAGGCTGGATCGGATCTCGTCCTCCAAATGCACTACACATCGCACGGGGTCGCGTCAGAGGATCGAACTCGCATCGGCCTTGTTTTTGCCAAGGAACGACCGACGAAAAGAGTGCTCAGCCTACAACTAACGAACGACCATTTTCACATTCCGCCCGGGGTGCCGGATTATCAGGCCGAAGTTCGCGGCAGCTTGCCGGCTGACGCGCTCCTGCTCAGCTTCTTTCCGCACCTGCATTTCCGGGGAAAGACGTTCACTTACAACTTGATTCGTAGCGGCGAAAAACCGGAGACGCTCCTCAAAGTGGACTGGGACTTCCATTGGCAGATGACGTACCGGCTGGCCGAGCCGCTACCGCTCAAAGCTGGTACGATTCTCGAAGCGATTGCGACGTGGGACAACTCGCGAAACAACCCGCACAATCCCGATCCGGACTCGGCGGTGAATTGGGGTGAGCAAACCTGGGAAGAAATGATGGTGGGATTCTTCGACGTTGCGGTGGACGTCAATATCGATAAGAAATCGTTCTTCGAGTTAAGGCGCCGTAAGACGGACGATAAATGATCAGGCGGTCCGTCTCTGCGTAGCATCAGCAGGTACGGCTAGCATGCTGAGAAATCGCAGAACTGCGTCATCTACAATTTCCGGCTGGTCCGTACTGATGACATGCCCCGCGCCGGGAACCTTTACAAACTGAGCGTGCCGGATTCGCCGTGCTACCCGCAGGCCATTCTCCATCGGAACCAGCCGGTCTTCATCGCCATGCATAACCAGCGTGGGAGCCTCTATTTGGTGCAAACGGCGATACGAACTCCAGGCCAGGATCGCGGCAAACTGGCTGTAGAACCCGGCGGGCAACTGCGGATACCGCAGCCGAACCTGAATGTCCTCTTCAATGCGCTCTTTAGGCGTGGAATCGGCGTAGATCAGGGGGGAGAACAGCCACTCCCGCTCCTCGTACGTCTTCGCCGAGCCGATCGTAATTGGTAGCCGGCGAAAGTGGGGCAGCTTCGACCCCAAGGCACCGCCACTGGTACACCCCAACAGCAACGCCCGGACACGCTTCGGATATCGCAGCGCGAGTTCCTGTGCGATCATTCCGCCCATCGAGGCGCCCATTACGTAAGCTGAGGATACGCCCGCGGCTTCCATCACTGCCACGGCATCGTCCGCCATCTGGCGCATTGAATAAGGTCCGCGCGGGGTGTCGCTCCGGCCAACGCCGCGGTTGTCGAAAAGGATCAGCCGGTAACGCTTTGATAGCACAGGTGTTATCCGAAACCACATGTCCAGGGTAAAGGACAAGCCCATGATCATGAGGATCGGTTCACCTTCCCCCTGTTCCTCCCAGTAGAGCCGGGTTCCCGCGTTGTCGGCGTATGCCATTGGTTACTTGAAGGGATGCCTCCCGCCTCCCGTTCACACCATTGTCACACAGGAGAAGAACCTCACTCCCGATTCCAGAATCGGTAAATTCATTGCCTATGGAAGTTAAAAGATAGTATAAGAAGGCTATAGTTTATGGGAACATGGCTAGAAGTCGTTGTAAGACAACCACGCGAAAGTATAGAGAGCTGTGAGTAACGGTCCGAGCGAGCTTCCAGGTCCGAATCCGCCGCCAGCCCCGAGGCACCCGTTGCCCGGTCCGATCGGGCGAACGGCGAGGGTACAACTCTCTGCAGAAGAGCGTCGACGCGAAATCGTTCAGTTACTGGAAAAACACGGGCGGGTCACCGTCAATGCCTTAAAGGATCGCTTTGGCGTATCGGCCGTCACCGCACGTAGCGACTTGGACGCTTTGTCGGCGTCCGGGGCGCTCGTTCGTTCTCATGGAGGCGGCATCCGGCCGCTGACGGTGGGGCCCGACCACTCGCTTCGCAATCGCGAAAGCATTCACCAGGAAGAGAAAGCCCGTATCGCCCATGCCGCCGCCGCCCTTCTGAAACCGCACGATACGGTCATCCTGTGCTCCGGGACCACCTCCGAGGGAGTTGCTCGGGAACTGCGGCGGTCAGCTCCCGAATACCTGACGGTGATTACTTACGCCTTAAACATCGCCGTTCAGCTGGCGGATTTGCCGCATATTTCCGTGGTAATGGTCGGCGGTATTCTACGCCAGGTATCCAGCGCATTTGTCGGGCCTCACGCGGAACAGATGATGCGGTCGCTGCACGCGGATCACTGCTTTCTAGGGACAGTGGGCCTTGATTTGGATGTGGGCTTGACTACGTTGGACATCATGGAGGCGCAACTGAACCAGGTGATGATCCGAGCCGCCCGCCAAGTGACGGTGCTGGCCGACTCGTCCAAGTTTGGTGAGCGCAGTTTGGCGGTCATCTCCGATTTTTCCAACGTGAAACGCCTCATTACCGATTCCGGAGCACCTCCGGAAGCGGTAGTCAAGCTCCGCAACAAGGGCATCGACGTGGTTCTTGCTTGAGCCACCTCGCTTCGTAAGTTCTCCGATTGCGCCTTTCGTTTCTTTATTTTTCTGCGTTTTGTAGCATAGCTTACCATAGACATCTCCCCTAGAAAGATTACCAGAAGACTTTCTTTTACTTTCTTTTTTCTTGACACTCCTCTCCTGTCTCCCTACAATTGCATTAATTCGAATGTACTAGTTGCAGCGGATTTGGCTGCGGCCTAGCCGGAGACGAGTCCCAAGGCAGGAGGTTTCAAATCATGAGGAAAGTCTCAAACTCAAATCGGCAGCAGTGTCGGACGCGAATCACCGCGTCTACCGTGTTGCTATGCATGGCGCTGTTGCTTGCTCCGTGTACTACGTGGGCGCAAAAAGTAACGGCGGCCATTACCGGGAAAGTCACGGACGCCTCGGGTGCGGCTATCGCCGGCGCCAAGGTGACCGCCAACGACCTGGAACGCGGAACCACTCAGCAAACAGTCACCAATTCAGACGGAGACTACAATATCCCGCAGGTCCCGGTCGGCACATACACCGTAAGGGTGGAGAATGCAGGTTTTCAAACGGCGCAGCAATCTAACCTGACGCTGGTTCTCAACCAAGTCGCCCGCATCGATTTTCAAATGCAAGTCGGCAAC
The DNA here is from genome assembly GCA_049579625.1 of Bryobacteraceae bacterium. Classification (GTDB taxonomy): domain Bacteria; phylum Acidobacteriota; class Terriglobia; order Bryobacterales; family Bryobacteraceae; genus CAJCIT01. The sequence continues at coordinate 634 of JBAUOG010000306.1, read as the reverse complement.
GTGACCACGGCGGTTGAAGTGAACTCGGCCGTGCCGCTTCTTCAGACTGAGTCGACGGATATTGGCCAGATTATTGACGCCCGAACTAATACAGCCTTGCCACTGGCGACTCGCAACTATGTCCAGTTGACCCTGCTTGCTGCCGGCACGGTGCATCCCGATACCAGCTTGTTCACCAGCGCCCAGACCCCCGCAAATGCCGGGCGTCCTTACGTGAACGGCAACCGGGAACAGGAGAACAACTTCATGCTCGACGGCATGGACAACAACCAAGTCTCCGACAATCTGGTTGGCTATGCTCCGAGCGTCGACGCCATCCAGGAGTTCAACGAAATTACCAGCAACGCTCCGGCTGAGTTCGGCAATTACATGGGAGGCATCGTCAACACCAGCATCAAGTCGGGCACGAACCAGTTTCACGGCGATGCGTTCGAGTTCTTCCGCAACAACGTTCTCAATGCCAATCAGTGGTCGAACAACTTCACCGACTCGCCGCGCGCTGCTTTGCGATGGAACGAATTCGGCGGTGTCCTGGGCGGACCCATCAAGAAGGACAAAATCTTCTTCTTCGTCGATTATCAAGGACAGCGTTTCGATAACCCGAACACCACGGGTGCGGTATCGCTGTTGACAG
>JBAUOG010000305.1:0-17098 GCA_049579625.1 Bryobacteraceae bacterium | reverse complement strand
GCACATAGCGGGGAGGACTGAACGTCTGATCGATGATGGGGCGATAGAGCGTAAACAGAATCTCGAGTGCTCGCGGATGATCCGCACCCAGGACAATGCGATCCGGATAGAGGCTGTCCAGCACAGCTGAGCCCTCGCGCAGAAACTCCGGATTCGAGGCAACGGCAAACTCATCCTTCGACTTACGCCCGTGTTTCTTCTCTAGCGATTCCCGGATCAGTGAGCCGACCCAGTTTCCGCTTCCAATCGGTACAGTCGATTTGTTCACCACCACGGTAAACCCAGGGCCGAGGTACTCGCCCACAGCACGAGCCGCTTGTGCCAGGTATTCGAGATTTGGGCTTCCCGATTCGGTTGGAGGAGTGCCGACCGCAATGAAAACCACCTCTGCCTCGGGAATGGACGCGCCATAACTCGTCGTGAAGGTCAGATGGTTATTGCACTCTGCCATCACCTCAGCAAGATGAGGCTCATAAATGGGCACCTTCCCGTGCTTCAGTGCGTCGATTTTTGACTCATCCGTGTCGATGCAGGTCACACAATGGCCTATCGACGCCAGGCAAACACCCGTCGTTAGTCCGACATAGCCGGTTCCGATAATCGCGATGTTCATCTCTTGTTTATCTTAGCGGGGAGGTCTCATTTTCCTAAGAAAGCAACGGTCGCAACTGGCCTGGGAGACGTGTTCAAAGTTCCTAGTTCACACTTAGCGGTTCGAGATCCGGTGACGGCACGGGTTCAGGAAGCCCGGCTAAGGGCTGCGAAGCGTCGATCTTCAAGAAGAGTAACCCACTGATGATCAACATCGCAGCTAGCGGATACACGGGGATGCTATAGCTGAGCTGAGGCGAAAAATGTTGGCTCAGGGCCTGTACGGCAAAGCCAAACGCGACCGACGACAAAAAGGAAGCGATTTGACCGGCGGTGTTCATGGAAGCGCTGAGCGCCCCCGCATGCGGGCCGCCGACATCCATGCAGACGGCCCAGGAGACGGGCAACATCGCATCCATGCAGCCGTATCCGACCGCCAGGAAAGTCGCGGCCAGCTGATTGTTCGGCACAGCCGCCGCAGCGCCCATGAACATGCCTCCCAGCAGCAAACCACCAGCTCCGATGCTTCGGCGAGCCCACTTGATTTTGATGATCGGGACCAGCTTGTCGCTAAGGATGCCTCCCAGCAGAGTCGCAGTTCCACTGAGCACAAAAGGCAGCATGCCCCAGATCTTGAGGTCATTTTCTGAAAAGCCCCTGCCTTTCTGAAGATAGTTGGGCATCCAGGAAATGTAGAAATACGAGCCCCAGCAATAGGTGTGGTACATCAACAGAATCAGAATAAAGTTCTTGCTGCGGATGGCTTGCTTCCAAGGCAGCCGGTGCGACTTCGCGATCGCCGGCGTGTCGCCGATCTCTTCCAGTTCCTTCGCGCTGACGCCTTTCATCAGCCGCGGATGGTCGCGGTAGAAGATGTACCAGCCGGCCGCCCACGCGAGCCCCATCCCGCCCAGCCACAAGAACGCGACGCGCCAGCCGAATCGCTGCTGCAGGGGTATGACAATCCAAGGCGCAATCGCACCTCCAACGCGGCTCGCCATCCAGGTGAGGCCAATCGCCCGAGCGCGCTCGCGCTGCGGAAACCAGCGTGAGATCACGGAAGACATGTTTGGAAACGCGCCAGCCTCGCCCGCACCGAACAGGAAGCGGATCGAAAGCAGGCTCAAATAACCGCGCGAAAGTCCCGTCGCCGCCGTAAAGACCGACCACCACACCACGAATCTGCTCAGGATGCTCCGGCCGCCAACACGATCGCCCAGGCTTCCGCCTGGAATCGCGAAGACCGCGTACGAAATCGTGAACGCGCCCAGCACCAGGCCCCACTGGCGGGGATCGAGGTCCAGATCATGCTGCATCCTGACCGACGCAAACGTGATGCAAACCCGATCGAGGTAGGTAATTACCGCCAGGAGCAAAAGTCCAAGCAACACTCCATGGCGATATCGCATCGTGCGAAGATTATTTCACAACACGCTTCGAACACTGTTTTCGCAGGGGCGCCAGATGCAGGAATAGGTAGGCGCCGTTCGAGGCTCATCCGCTCAAAGCAGCGAAGCGGCCGGCGAGAATCTACGCCGGCTCATTAAACACGGAGAGATTATGCGAAGAATTCTAATGACCCTGATGACGACGGTATGACTCGCCTCGGCCGCCTCGGCCCAAGACAACATGCCGGCAACGCTGCTGGTCCATCTCCAGACATCGCACGCCTTCACAGTCAAGGTGGCGGGCCAGATGCCGGAGGCTGACTACGGATTCAAGGTCAAATTCCAAGCAGATGACTTTCGCCGAGCAGGCAATCCACATCGGACAATCGATTTATTTCTACTACGGAGCGCTGGCCGGTGCACAACCGATGGATTATGAACCCGCGGCCAAAACCAAGGCCGGCATCATTATCTTCCTGAACAATTCGTTTGAATATGCCCAGGGCGTACTGAGCAAAGAAACCGCTGCGCACTTGTCAAAACAATACACCGTGGAAAGTGTCCAGATGAGCGGTTGGGATTTGGTGATGCAGGCGTCCGACCACACCACCCATCACCGCGCCCAGATGGAAGTCTACCTGCGGGCTAAGGACATCGTTCCCACGCAGTACACTTTCTAAGCACAACGTTATAAGTGTTTGCGGGTCAAGCAACTTCTGCCGAGAATGAACACGCCTCCGGCCCTGTGAAGACCACCTGAACCGCGCGTTAGCAAGCGGATGCGCAGATGTTTACTGCGCTATGCTTAGACCCCTTAAACGGCATCATCGAACGAGACTGAAAACACAGAGCCACGTCCAATGAGGGAGAATGTATGACATTGTCCGAACCGAGGGAAAACTATGCGAAACATTTTGATCTCACTCATTGCCACGGCCTGCCTGGGCCTGTCCGTGCTCGCCGCGGACACGACCCCGGCTACGCTGCTGGCTCATCTCAAGAAGTCTCAGGCCTTCACCATCAAGGTGGCCGAACAGATGCCGGAAGCCGATTACGGATTCAAGCTCACGGCGGCGCAGATGAGCTTTGCCGAACAGATGGCCCACATAGCCAACGCAAACTATTACTTCTATGGTACGCTGGCCGGTGAGAAGAACGGTGATCCCAAACCCGCCTCGTTGAGCAAAACGGACGTCATCGCCTTCCTCAACAAGTCTTTTGAATACGCGGAAGGCGTACTGAGCAAAACAACGCCTGAGCAACTCACTAAGATGTACTCCGCCGAAGGCACTCAGATGAGTGGCCTGGAACTGGTCATGCTGGCCTTCGATCACACGACCCATCACCGGGCTTCGACAGAGATGTATCTCCGCGCCAAGGGAATCACGCCGACCGAATACACATTCTGAGGCGTTGGTTTCGACTCGCCGCTGGAATCTCAAGCGCCATGCCAGAATGAGATTTCATGCTTGAAATCATTCGCGCCGGGGCATCCGCGTCAAAGGCCCGCGTTGCCATTTTCGATTTCGACGGAACGGTTTCGCTCATTCGCACGGGTTGGGTCGACATCATGATTCCCCTCTGCGTGGAGCATCTGTCTGCCGCGAATACGGGCGAGCCCGAAGAAGTCCTCCGCGGAGTGGTGGAAGACTTTGTCTGGCGCCTTACCGGCAAGGAAACGATTTATCAGATGATGGCGCTGGCCGACGCGGTACGCGCGCGCGGCGGCACGCCACTAGAGCCGTGGGCCTATAAGAAGATCTATCTGGACCGGTTGTGGACTCGCATCTCCGGCCGCGTCGAGGGCCTCCGCGACGGCAGTCTCCATCCCGATCAGTTCACGGTTCCAGGCTCGCGCGAGTTGCTGGAAGCACTCCGCGGGCGTGGCCTCCACCTATACCTGGCCAGCGGCACTGACGACGCAAACGTGAAGGAGGAAGCCGCCCTGCTGGACCTGGCCAAGTATTTCGACGGGCGGATCTACGGCGCCCTCGACGACCTCCAAAGCTTCTCGAAAGCCCTGCTGGTGCGTCAATTGGTATCCGACGCTGGTCATTCGGGCGATCAGCTGTTAGTGGTCGGCGACGGCTACGTCGAGATCGAGGAAGTGAAGAAGGTAGGCGGTACTGCAGTCGGCGTAGCCAGCGCGGAACCTGGGTGCCTGACCATCGACGAGTGGAAGCGCAAACGGCTGATCGGCGTGGGCGCTGACTTCATCGTCCCCAATTATCTGAGCCGCCAGGAACTGCTCACAGCGCTATTCACGGAGTCCGCCGTACCGGCTTGACGTACAATCCTGGTTTCATGACGGCAAGCGAGTTGTTGGCAAATATGGCGGGGATGCGGGTCCTGGTGGTCGGTGATATTTGTCTCGACCGCTGGTGCCACTACAACCCCGCCCTGTCCATCCCTTCTCGTGAAACGGGCATCCCGCGCATCGCTGTTGCATCGACTGAAAACACGCCGGGCGCTGCCGGCACAGTTGCCGTGAATCTCCGTGCTCTCGGCGTTAAGGAAGTCACGGTGCTTGGCGCAATCGGCGACGATGGCCACGGTTATGAACTGCGCCAGGCACTGGCCCAGTGCGGCATCGGCGCGGATCTACTCGTGACAGAGCCTGGCTTCGCGACCTTTACCTACAGCAAGCTCCTGAATACGAATCTGGGAATCGAAGACCTGCCACGGGTTGATTTCATCAACACAACGGCTCTTCCAGCGAACCTCGAAGAGCGGATCTGCTCGATGCTTGACGCCGCTCGCGACTTCGACGTGATTTGTGTCTCCGACCAAGCCGAGACCGACCAGGGCGGTGTCGTCACCGCACGTGTTCGCCAGCGACTGGCGGATCTCGCAGCCAAGCATAATCAGCTTGTCTGGGTGGATTCCCGCCGACGGATTGAACAGTTTGAGGGCGCAGTTTTGAAAGTGAACCAGGACGAAGCAGCCGAGGCACGCGGTCGAAGCGGCGTGGGATCGCTTGGGGAACTGCGTGACAATGTCAAAGCCCCAGCCCTATTCGTGACCCACTCCGGCAACGGCATTCAGATCTTCAACGACGACGGCGAGACGTGGGTCATGACTCACAAGATCCTCGATCCCGTGGACGTCTGCGGCGCGGGTGACAGCTTCACGGCCGGGGCGGCCTGCGCACTGGCCGCGGGAGCCACCGTGGAAGCCGCGGCCCGCCTGGGCCACCTGGTCGCCTCCGTCACCATCATGAAGAGCGGCACCGGATTCGCTCTACCCGCCGAGTTACTGGAGGCGGAACGGGAATTGAACCAGTGAAGACGATCGCGATCGACATTGGTGGCACTAAGTTCTCCATCGCCGGCTTCGAAGATTCATCCGTTGTTCTGCGTGAAAGCCGCGATACCAACCGCGACGGCGGGCCCGAATGGATGATGGATCAATTCGCACAGATCGTCCGCGAATGGCGCGGTCGGGCCGGGTTTCGAGCCGATGTGTGCGGCATTGGGTTTGGTGGGCCGGTGGACTTTCCGTCTCAGACCGTAACCTTCTCTACGCATGTCGGTGGCTGGAATTCGTTTCCCCTCATCGCGCGGATTCAGCAGATCGCCGAGGCCCCTGTGGTGATGGACAACGACGCGAACACCGGCGCGCTTGGCGAAGGGGCGTTCGGCGCGGGCATCGGATTCGATCCGCTCTTCTACATGACCATCTCCACCGGGATCGGCGGCGGCATTGTCTCGCGCGGCGAAGTCTGGCGTGGCGCCGACTCCTATGGCGGCGAAATCGGACACCTCACCATTCAGCGGGATGGCCCAGAGTGCCTCTGCGGCTCCCATGGCTGCCTGGAACGTCTCTGCTGCGGACTGTGGCTTGAGCGGGACTACGGCAAGCCCGCTACCGAGCTCTTTCTGGACCCCGGCTTCGTCACCGGTTACGTCGTCAACCTCGCTCAGGGCGTGAAGGCCGCTATCATGTTGTTGAACCCCGCCCGCATCGTGATTGGCGGAGGCATCAGCAAAGCAGGCGATCGGTTATTCGTCCCTCTGCGCAGGGAGCTTCGTAAGCAAATCACTTCCTGGTCGCGTGCTCGTTTGGATGTCGTACAGGCCGGCCTAGGCGACGACAGTGTGCTATACGGGGCCTACGTTTTAGCGCAAGGAATTCTATGACCTTTTCCGAATCCTATAAGCAGCAGACGATCGACACCATCGCGGCCATCAATACCGAACAAGTCAACCAGGTGATCGAATTGTTCCGCGAGGCGCGCGACAATCAGCGCCACATCTTCGTGTGCGGTAACGGCGGAAGCGCCAGTACTGCGTCTCACCTCGCCTGCGACATCGTCAAGGGCGCCAGCTTCGAACGCGCCTCACGCTTCCGGATTCTCGCGCTCACCGACTCGTTGCCGACCATCACGGCGTATTCGAACGATGTCGGCTACGAATCTGTGTTCGTGGAGCAACTGAAGAACTTCGCCGAACCCGGTGATCTGGTAATGGCCATCAGCGGCTCAGGCAACTCACCCAGCGTCGTGCGCGCCATCGAGTATGGCAACAGTATTGGATGCAGGACGGTCGGTCTAACGGGGCGATCCGGAGGTAAGCTCGGCGAAGTGGCCCAACTCTCCGTCCATGTGCCGTTTCAACACATGGGGCGGATCGAAGACGCGCACTTCATCATCTGCCATATGATCGGCTACTATTTCATGGAAAATGAATAGCGGGCAAACGTGTCAACGTCGCCCACTACGCTTCGTGCAGTGTACTGCGCTTCCAACTGTAGAGCCAGTAAATCACCAGGCCGATTGCCAGCCATACAAAGAATCGGATCCACGTCTCCAGCGGCAGGCTCATCATCAGCAGGGCGCAACAAGCCACGGAGAGCAATGGTATGACCGGCGAGAACGGTACGCGGAAGGACCGATGCCGCTCCGGCTGGCTCTTACGCAATGCAATGACTCCAAGCGAAACCAACACAAAGGCAAACAGCGTACCAATATTGGCGAGATCGGCGAACGTGCCTATATCCCAAATGCCTGCCGGAATGCCGACCGCCAGGCCGGCGATCCAAGTGCTCACGTGCGGAGTGCGGTATTTCTTGTGAACCCGCGAGAAAAGATCAGGCAGCAGCCGGTCGCGCGACATTGCATACCAGATGCGGGCCTGCCCGTACTGGTAGACCAGCAGCGAAGAAAACATACCCAGCAGCGCGCCTACGGTGACCACAAAACGCAGCTTTTGCATTCCGATCGCTTCGAGCGCTGTCGCTACGGGGGCCGCGTTGTTCAAGGTTTTCCAGTTGACGATGCCGGTAAGCACAAACGCCGTGGATGCGTAGAGCAGGCCGCAGATCACCAGCGTGCCAATAATGCCGATCGGCATATCGCGCTGCGGATTCTTCGTCTCTTCAGCCGCGCACGATACCGAATCGAATCCGATATAGGTAAAGAACACGATCGCTGCGCCTGTCAGCACACCGGGTACGCCGTTCGGCATGAACGGATGCAAGTTCTTTGCCGACACCGCGTGGGCGGCGCCGAAAACAAATATCAGCACGGCGAGGACTTTTACCGCCACCATCACATTGTTTGTGCTGGCGCTTTCCTTCACGCCGCGCACGAGTATCCAGCTGAGGAACATCACAATCAGCAACGCGGGTACGTTGAAGAAGCTGCCGGTTAACCGGCCTTCCATGATCGCGGGGTCAGAGAGATACTGCGGCAAATGCCTGCCGAACAAGTAATCGCACATGACGTTAAAGTAGGCTGAAAAGCCAACGGCAACCGACATGTTCGAGACCGCATACTCGAGGATCAGATCCCAGCCGATGATCCAGGCAAAGATCTCGCCGAGCGTCGTATAAGCGTATGTGTAGGCGCTGCCGGCGATCGGGATCATCGAAGCCAGTTCGGCGTAACAGAGCGCCGCAAACCCGCACGCAATGGCCACCAGGATGAACGAGAGCGTGATACCTGGACCAGCGCCCGGCCGACCGATGGTTGAAACCGCATGGGACCCGTGGAGGATCAGGTCGAGCACCGGAGCGTTCATCACCGAGTGATAATCGTACGTCTGCCCGGCGGCGGCCGTTCCTGTGAGCGTGAAGATGCCCGATCCAATGACGGCGCCGATTCCAAACGCAATCAAACTTCCGGGGCCAAGCGTCCGCTTCAGCTTCCTGTCATGCCGCTCCGCGGATTCGACGAGAGCTTCGATGCTCTTCGTCTTAAACAATTGGGACATTCGGTCGATTTACCCCGGCCTGGATTGGATCGACCCAGTATAGCCCGCAGGCGATTTTTAGCCCTCAATTGGGCGAATGATCACTTGACGGCGGTGGCCGTGACCTCCAGCTGCATTCTTCGTTTGGAAGCCAGGTCGTCTGAGGAGAAGACGACCGTGGGCCGCCCCAACGAAACAACGACACTGGAACCCCATCGGTTCGTCCTAAGCACCGGATATCCGGCCGTCGCGGCTTTAAGATCTCCATCCGCGACGCTGCTGACATCCGCCGACAGAATCATCGAAAGCTCGCCAGTAGCAGTCGGGACGACCTCGCGGCAATCGAAGTTTACGCCGACATCCATATATGAGCGCTTATCTTCCGAGCCATAAGGCAGTTTCGTGCCCGTGCGAAGCGAATTATTCTCATGCCCAGTGGAAACCATCATGAAGTATTCACGGCTATTCACTGTTTTCCCGCCATCCAGTTCCTTTACGGCGAGGTCTAGCCGATAAAACTTTTTCTCTGGAGGCGCCGCCGGCTTTTTGGCGTCGTCGCTCTGTGCAAAGCTTGCCGCCGTCAGTGCTGTTACCAACAAAATCATCCTGGTTACTCTCATCGCTCAACGCTCCTTTTTGTCGCCCTCTTCATCGCCGCCAATTAACAACGGCTTGATCTCTAACGCCTCAATCTGAATTGGCTCTAACTGAGCCGTCCCCGCCTTCTCCGGCCGTGCCGTTGTTTGGGGAGGCTCAGCCCTCGCCATCTTCACCAGTACGAGTTCCTGCGGAGTCAAGGAACGGGGCGTCGGAAACACGTCCAATTTCGGTAAAGCAGATCGCCGCGATCTCACCTTGACGGTGCCCTCAATATCCCGATCGTCACGGCTCACCCCAGCGGGCGGCGTGGCGTCAACGGCCGCGTTCACACGATTGGTCACGCGTTCGGCGATCGTCTGCATCGGTCTCACCGGCTTTTCAACGAAGCTGTTGCGACTCAAAAACACTCCCGCTACAACCAAGGCAAGCGCCAGACTGGCGCCAAGTGCCCTGCCCCAAAAAGAAGAGGCCAAACTGCTCCGTTGAGTCGCTCGGCCCTCATTTCGAACCCGCCGTAGGATTCGCGCATCAAGTCCCAGCAGTGGTTCGGCAGGATAAGCCGACAGCGCTTCATTCAGGATTCGGTCCAATTCATCCCGTTCTTCATCCCACATGGCGGCGCCCCCCTATTGCCTGTAACTTCTGCTTCAATATCTCCCTGGCACGCAGAATGCGATGGCGGACCGTACCCTCCGGGATTCCCATCACCGCTGCGATTTCGCGCGAGTTCATCTCTTCCAACGCGGACAAAGCCAAAGGCCGCCGTAGTTCCTCGGGCAGTCGTGCCATCAGGTCATGCACCATTTCGGTCCAATTGGAGTGAACCGCCGCCGCCTCTGGGCTATGGCTCAGCGACACCGCCTCGACATCCAGCGGGACTGCGGTCCTTTTCGGAAGTCTCTCCACGGCCATTCTCCAAACGGCCCTGGCCAGGAAGGCACGTTCATCGCGAATCGTTTTCCAGCTCCCGGTCCGGTAAAGCTTCAAGAAAGTCTCCTGGACCACGTCCTCGGCATCCTCGCAATTCCTCAGAACCACGTAGGCGACTCGATAGGCGAAGCGGGAATTGCGATCGACGAGTTCTGCAAACGTCGCCGGGACCTCGGACACGGCTTCGGCCTCGTTCACATGAGAATCCCGATCGGCGGCCAATGTTTTGTCGAATGTCGAAACGCGCATGCCACTCGTTTAGTAAGACCGCGAACCAGCGACGAGTGTTGATATCTTTTTTCAGCTCGTTCCGTGTGACTGACATACCATCAGAGCGTGGCCCCGAAAGGCGAAGTGCTGACGCTTCTTGGCTTGATCTCCGATACGCATGGTCTCTTGCGCCCCGAGGCTATCCAGGCGCTACGGGGCTCGCACCTGATCATCCATGCCGGGGACATTGGCAACCCGGAAATCCTACCCAGGTTAAACGCGATTGCGCCGGTTGTCGCAGTTCGAGGAAATGTCGATACCGGGAAATGGGCGGCAGGCTTGCCGGAGACGGCCATAGCGAGGGCAGGCGACATTCAGCTTTACGTTCTGCATGACGTCGGCGAACTGGATTTAAACCCACGCGCCGCGGGCTTTGACATCGTTGTCAGCGGACACTCTCACGAACCAGAACAGGAAGTGCGGAAGGGCGTTCTCTACATCAACCCCGGCAGCGCGGGACCGCGCCGTTTTCGGCTGCCAGTTACCGTGGCGCGGCTAGACCTGAACGCGAAGCCGTGGCAGGCCGAATTCGTCCGCCTGGACGGAAGCACGAGTCCGCGAGACTGACATTTTGATCAAGTTCGGTTAAGCCAACACAGCAAGGGCGAGCAGGCTCAATACCCACTCGTCCTCGATGTTCCGTGTTGTGTCTGATCCGAGGCGGTAATTCTGAACGCGAAGCGTCACTAACGATGAACAGTGACTAGCGCTTACGAGTCTGGCCCTTGGCGATCTTCTTGACCTTGCGCTTGTTCTCACCGCGCGCTACTCCGGAGGCACGTTTGGCCTTCGGCGCAGCCTTCTTGCGCGCAATGCGCTTCAGCTTCTTACGTTCTTCTGTGTCGGCAATGTGTTTAGTATTCATTCTTCAGCTTTGATATCCAGGTACTTTTCTACGATTTTCTTTAGCCCAAACTCTTGGAAGCTTATTGTTAGTTTCGCATCATCGCCATCCCCTTCGCGACGAAGAACCCTTCCCGGACCGTATTTTTTGTGATTAATGAAGGATCCAACACGCAGGCCACCCTTTGGTGAGCCTGACGGCCGGGCGCCGGGCGGGCGCAATCCAGACAACGGATACGCGCCGCCCGGATTAAGAAAACTCGATTGGACCGGTGGCCGCGATTGCATTGACGTCGAGCCCGGACTGGACGACGGTGCTTGGCTTCTGGCCCGATCAACCGGGACCGGCGCACCACTCGCTGTTGATCCGCCGGCCTGCGGAGCAGCAGGCGGTGCGGGTCTGGTGAGTCCTGAAGGCAGCGGCATCCCGCGCTCGGCAAAGAACTGGGCGATGTTGTCGACTGAATTCACCGTCCGACCGGTGTAGAGGTTCTTCTTGGCCGACTGGCGGACGTCATACTGCTCGCTGAAGAGATCCACTTCGTCCAGGTCATGTTGGCGAAACGCCGAGAGACGTTCCGTCAGGCTCGGTGGCACTTCGTTCACGAAACGCGAGCGCAGGCAAGCTTCGGGTTGTCCGCCACCAAACCGACGGCGATAACGCGCCCAGCTCAAGTAAAGCCGCTTACGGGCCCGCGTCATGCCGACGTAGCAGAGCCGGCGTTCCTCCTCCATGGCCCCTTCGGTGCCGACCGACCGGCTGTGCGGGAAAAGGTTCTCTTCCATACCGGCCAGAAAGACGTTCTGGAACTCGAGCCCTTTGGCGTTATGCACAGTCAGCAGCGATACGGTTGCTTGTTCGTCCAATTGGTCGCTATCAGCCACCAGCGCGGCGTGGTCAAGAAACTCAGCGATGGTCTCTCCGCGTTCCGTCGCTTCGGCCGCGGCATTCAGCAGTTCCTCGAGGTTGCCCAGTCTCGACTCTGCTTCCGGTGAAACATCGGAAGTCAGCATGTCCCGGTAGCCGCTCTTATTCATCACGGCTTCCAGTGCTTCAAACACGGTCGCCGTTCGCGAACTCTCGGTCAAATCCTCAATTAACCGGACAAACGTCTTCAGGGCCGATTCGGCCCGCGTCGGAAACGCCTTCGCCTGCAGCATCTCCTTTAGGCCACGCCAGACGCTTAGGTTGTTCTGAAGGCTGTACACCTCAATCTGCTCAATCGTGCTCTTGCCGATGCCGCGTGCCGGAGTGTTGATGATGCGCAATAGGCTGATGGGGTCCTGCGGAGTCGACAACACCTTCAGATAGGAGAGGACATCTTTCACTTCGGCTCGCTGGTAGAAGCTGAATCCACCCACCACCAGGTACTGGCGCCCATAGCGGCGCAGGGCTTCTTCAATCTGCCGCGATTGAAAGTTGGTTCGGTAAAGCACGGCCGCGCGCTCGGAGGGGTTCGCGGACAGCAGCTTCTCGATCGTGTCCGCGATGAAGAGCGCCTCGTTCTCGCCGTCCAGCGCCTCATACATCGCGATCTTGGGTCCCTCCTCCGCGTCGGTCCACAACCACTTGCCCTTGCGTTCTTTGTTATTAGCAACGACCGCGCTGGCTGCTTCCAGGATGTTCTTGGTCGACCGGTAGTTCTGTTCCAGCCGGATCACAGCAGCGTTGGGATAATCCCGCTCAAAGTCGAGAATGTTGCGGATATCGGCGCCCCGCCAGCCGTAAATCGATTGGTCCTCATCGCCTACTACGCATACGTTCTTTCGGCGTTCGGTCAGCAAGCGCATCAATTCGTACTGGCTGCGGTTCGTGTCCTGATATTCGTCGATCATCACGAACTCATAGCGCCGGTTGTACAACTCGCGTATGCCACCGTCGTGCTGTAGCAGCCGGACCGCTTCCAGCAGCAGATCGTCGAAATCCAGCGCGTTCGCCTGTCGCAGCCGCTCTTCATAGCGGTCGTAGATCGCCGCCAGGCGGGTCATCTTCGGATCGGTCGACGCTTTGTACCAGTCCTGGGGCGTTTCATGATGGCTCTTGCCGTGGCTGATGCGCGAGAGGGCTCCACGGTACGGCATGAACTTGTCATCCAGCCCGAGTTGCTTGTAAATTGACTTGATCAAGGCCACCTGGTCGTCGTCGTCGTAGATGGTGAACTGCCGCGTGAAACCCTGTCGGACCTCGGACAGCGACTCGCCATCACGCCGCAGCATCCGTACGCAGAACGAATGGAACGTGGAGACATTCGGCGACTTGCCGGTGGAAGGGTTCTCCAGCAGGCCCAGAACCCGCTGTCTCATTTCATCCGCGGCCTTATTGGTAAACGTAACGGCCAGCACGCATGGCCCGGGGACATGGTGCGCCTCAATCAAGTGGGCGATCCGGTTGGTAATGACTCGCGTCTTGCCGCTGCCGGCGCCCGCCAGGAGCAAAAGCGGGCCTTCGACGTGTGCGACTGCGTCGCGTTGAGGCGGATTGAGGCCAGCTAGAAAATCCATTCGCTCTTTCTACAGTGGGGAACCGCCGGCAGTCGTCTCCGAACTGCTAGACGCAAACCAGCCAGCCGGTGGGGAGGGGCTTTCTATAGGATAACATCCTGGACTCTCCGGACCGCGTATCCGAACGGCACCCTACTGGGCCACCTAAACCTTTCTTTTACATCGCGTTACGAGAACATCCGGCATGCTTGACGGAGGCTGGGGCGCCTACGCTGAGGCAGACGGCCCCGCGCCAGCCACCGTGCACGATAGTATGCAATTGATGCGAGATTTGGCCGTCACGCCTCCGCGGCGGACCCGCAAATCGGACGAAACCCGCACCCGGATTCTCGAGGCAGCGCTCGACCTCTTCCGCGAGCGCGGGTTCGAGGCCACCACCATGCGCGACATTGCCAGCGCATGCGAAATCGCCCTCGGCGCAACGTACTACCATTTCGCCTCCAAAGAAGCCATCGTCCTGGCCTTCTACGAATTGGCCAAGGACGAAATGAGCGGGCCACTGGACGAGGCGGCGAGAGACGCGAAGAATCTCAAGCAAGGCTTGCGGGCCGTGCTCGATATCAAGTTCGGCTACTTTGCCCCCAACCGTAAATTCCTCGGTGCGCTATTTCCGCATGCCGCCGACCCACAGGACCCGCTCTCTCCCTTTAGTGACCAGAATCGCCCCATTCGCCTTGCCGACCAGGAATGCTTCAGGCAGCTGCTGGCGTCCACCAAAACGGCAGTTCCAGCGGACCTGGCTCCGTTTCTTCCGGACGTGTTGTGGCTCTACCAGATGGCTCTGATTCTGATCTGGATCTACGACCGCAGCCCAAGCCAGCGCCGAACCCGGAACATCCTGGCAAAGAGTCTTCCCGTCGTCGTGAAGTTCATCGAACTTTCGCGGCTTCCCCTCACCAAGCCGGTTCGAAGGATGCTCGTGGAGCTGCTCGAAGCCGTGCTTCGGTAACACGCGATTCCTCCACCCTCAAGCAATTCGCTGCGCGACAAGGCGACACTGAGTAGATGACATGGCTCACGTGGTCCCTGCTCTCCGCCCTCTTCGCCGCTCTCACTGCCGTTTTGGCGAAGGTGGGTGTGCAGGGAGTTGACTCCAATCTCGCCACTGCGGTTCGCACGTCCGTGGTGGTGATCTTCGCCTGGCTGGTTTCCTCCCTCACGCGGCAGCCGGGCAGCTTTCAGCACTTCTCCCAGAAGACCTGGTGGTTTCTGGTCGCGTCCGGGCTCGCTACCGGGCTCTCCTGGCTGTGCTACTTCAAGGCGCTCCAGATGGGCGAGGCCTCAAAGGTAGCGCCCATCGACAAGCTCAGCGTCGCGCTGGTGATTCTCTTCGCGGTCATCTTCCTCGGTGAGCGAATCACCTGGTTTAAGGGTCTTGGTGGATTGTTGATTGTCGCTGGCGCCATTACCATCGCGCTGGAGTAACGCGGTCGGGTTGCGCTCCACGGCGTCTTATTGCCGCAAGACCACGAATCGGCTGATGGTGTAACCCAGAATTCCGCCAACAAACACGTCGGCGGGAAAATGGGCCGAAAGCGTCAAACGCGAGAATCCTATCGTGGCTGCGAGTCCATAGGCCACGTAGGGTAACCAGCGCTGGTGGGGATAACGCCGTGAGATGACAGTAGCGATCGCGAATGCGGCGATGGTGTGGCCGGAAGGAAAGCTGTTGCCGCCGGATTCCCACCAACTGTCGGAGTAGTTTGCGTTGGGCGGAAATCCAGTCGGACGCAGACGGCGCGTGCTGTATTTTAAGCCCAGGTCGAGAATCTCGGCGTCAGCAAATGCCTCGCCGGCCAACAATGCCGTGTTGCGCTCGTAGTGGTCCTTGGTGATTAAGCTGGCTGCCAGCAGCCCAACCGGCGCGGCTGCGATCATGGCGTTTGTGTTTGTGCTGCTGAACACCTGGTTGAATCCGTGGAACGCGGTCGTGTTGCGGAAAGTCGGCGCGATATGGGGATCCGCCACAATCAAGCCGGCTGTCAGCGCGAGGAACGATAGCGTAGGCGCCCAATGGCGGCCATGCGCAAGCTGCACGGGAAAACCATAGATCTTCGGCTGATCATAAACGATGTTTGGCACGAGCAGCTTCCAGCTCATGGCCCGGGATTCAATCGAACCCGAAGCGGGAGTGCCGGTGCCTGGCGCTGGTGGAACACCGGTTGGCGCTTGTGTTCCGGCAGGAGTGACAGTATCCGGCGTTTGGCCTTGCGTGGGGCTTGCTCGGCTCGCTGGGCTGGGCGCTTCCTGGCCAGGCAATTGGCCGACAGCCACTGCTAACATCAGCGCGATGACAATGTGTCTATTGACGGACCCCACCATCTCGACAGGGAGACGCGCCAATCCGCCATATAGTTGCGCACGCCTTGATAAACGCTGGCTAAACAGAATGTATTCACACGTGGCCTCGGAGCCTCGGCTCCAGCACGTTCCAGCCCAGAAATGAGCCTGAAAAGTGAGTTTGATTCCATGCGGGATGAGCCTGAAGAGACGCTTCGGCGAGCTTTCTGAGGCACGACCGTGAAGGAGTTCCCCATGGCCCGGCGGGCCATCAAACCGGCGAGTTACGCGTCTCCAGCACAGAACCGCGTGCGTGAGCAAGCGGATGTGCGCCAAAGCCGACCGGGGACAGGCACCTGTGTCCCAAGGCGCGGACACATCTCCGTATCTCGTCACCGAAGCCCGTCGCCGCGTGGACACAGCGAGCCTGTCCCTAGATCAACAACACCTGTTTTCAGAGCAACCGCGCGCGTGAGCAAGCGGATGCTTCGCACAAAGGGTGCGGACTTTCTCTGTCTCAAAAGCCATCACACTTCCCGAGTAGAATTCAGAAGCCTCTTGACACAATCACGAAAAAGCGTGATACTTCCATCGATAGACGATGGGAACGAAATCAAGACCGTCTGAACTGTTGCCGGGCACGCTCGACCTGCTGATTCTCCGAACACTGCTGGCCGGTCCTATGCACGGTTATGGGATCGCGCAACGATTGAGACAGGTCTCCGACGATGTGTTGCAGGTTGGCGAAAGCTCCTTGTATCCGTCGCTCCAACGGCTTCTTCTCAACGGTTGGGTAAAGGCAGAATGGGGTGCCTCGGAAAACAATCGCCGGGCACGCTATTACACCCTCACAACCTCAGGGCGGAAGCAACTGCAGTTGGAGCGCGAGGAGTTTGAACGCGTCATCGTCGCCATCCAAAAAGTGCTGCAAATGGTATGACCGGACGGTGGCTGACATGGCTCTCTCGCACTTGGAACAGGCTGGCGTTCCGATCCCGGCGTGAGCAACTCGACCTCGAACTCGCCGAAGAGATTGCGTTTCACCACCGCTTGAAGGAACGTGACTACCAGCGGAGCGGCCTGTCCAGCGAAGAGGCCGCTGACTTAGCGCGCAGGCAGATGGGCAATGAAACCATCGCGAGGGAGGAAAGCAGAGATATGTGGGGCTTCTTACAGCTCGAGCGCTTGGTACAGGACATGAAATACGCTGTCCGGATGCTGCGAAAGTCGCCGGGTTTCACATCGATCGCCGTCGTTTCGCTGTCGCTGGGAATTGGCGGTAACGTGGCCATGTTTACGCTGGTGAACACCCTACTGATTCGTCCTCTCCCCTACGCGGATCCGGGCAGTCTCATCCGAATCACCGGCATCTACCCTCGCGCTGCACTGCCAGTCTTTCAACAGAACAGCCGCAGCATGGAGGTCGCCTCGGCTAGCCCGGGATCGGAGTTCACACTTACTGGTGAAGGCGAACCTGTTCGCGTGAGGGGCAGCGTCACGTCC
>JBAUOG010000304.1:0-1539 GCA_049579625.1 Bryobacteraceae bacterium | reverse complement strand
ATGCAGTGCTGCCGTCTACCTGACACTGTATGGCTGACAGCCGAGCGGCCACTGCACGGAAGCAATTTCAGACCACAACCCCAAGGTGCCCGTCGAGAATGACTGCTTTGCGGCATCAGGTTCTCAGGCTGACGCCGTCGGCGTCCAGTCGCCTGCGCATCATCGCGACTTTCGATTCGATACGAACGAGATGCAAGCGCTGTGACCGCAGACAATCCAGATTCGCGCAATGCAGCATCCTTCGGCTCCCCGCGTCCTTTCTGTTGCCGCCACGCCACCGATCGCTACGATCCGTTCCGGAATTGTGTCCTCGATGTTGAACAATTCGCCATCCGCTATGGGTATCGCAATTGAAAAATGCAGCGTACATTTGAGTGAATATGACCAAGGGGTCGGTCATGCAAACAAGTCGCCTCTTTGCCCTAACAGTTGCATTTGGTTCGATCTGGCTTCTATCAAGCCGCGCGACGACGCAGCCAACGCCCACAACGACCGCAGCCCAACCGGCCCGCATCACAGTGCTGTATGATGCCTTCGGTAAAGATGCGGCGATGACGAAGGATTGGGGTTACGCCGCGCTGGTGGAAATCAGCGGCAAGCGCATCCTGTTCGATACGGGTGACGACGCCGCGGTACTTGCCAAGAATGTGAAGGCCAAAGGCGTCGATCTCACCAAGCTCGACTTCGTCGTGTTATCGCACCGCCATAGCGATCATGTGAGCGGATTGTCCTATGTGCTGAGTGTGAACCCACAGGTCAAGATCTACGCGCCCAAGGAAGGCTTCGGCATTTTTGGCTCCGACCTGCCGAGTAAATTCTATCGCAAGGACGACTCACTACCCGCCGAGATGCGCTACTACAACGGTGCGCCGCCGGAGACCATGAAATTCGGCACCCTCTTTCCCGGTGCCAATATTCAGTTGGTCGACAAGACCACGGAAGTGACACCGGGCATCACACTGATCGCCCTGATTTCCGATGCGCCGGGAACGAAGGAACTGAAGGAGCTGTCTGTAGCCATCAACACCCCGGACGGCGTTGTGCTCGTGGTGGGCTGCTCGCATCCCGGCATCGAGGCTATTGTTGCTGAGGCAGTCAAGATTAATCCGCGCATTCACTTTCTCACTGGCGGCTTTCACCTGGTGGTGGCTCAGGATCCAGTCATCGAGAAAGTTGCCAATACACTGCATGACACCTACAAGGTGGATTACATCGCCCCGGGCCACTGCACCGGCGAACCGACCTTCACCGCCCTGCAGAAGGCGTTCGGCGACCGTTATCTCTACGCCGGTTTGGGGACCACGCTGAGTATGGGTGCAAACCCGCGCGCTGCATCGAATCAAGGCGGTGCGCCTGTTCTGGACGACGGCGATTCGCGCAGCTACCGCACGTTACTCGCCCAGAGCGATGATCTGCATGAGAGCGGCGTCAGCGTCGTGCGCCTCGCACGGGTTCGGTAACGATCTGGTCAAAGCACCGATCCCCGATTACCCCGAACGGGCTTCACTGTTGCTGCTGTGACCTCCGCGGAGTCGGTTA
>JBAUOG010000303.1:0-1777 GCA_049579625.1 Bryobacteraceae bacterium | reverse complement strand
CCCTTAGGGGGCGCGAAATTGTCGGTGGCATTAACGGTTCGCACGCCGACAAGCGCACCGCCAACTCCTTGCTGAATGTTTTCCTTCCTGATGAGTGTGTCTTTGATCTGATCGGGACTTTGAAAAGTTGTAAAGTAGTCGGCCGCCCAGACTGCGGAACTAGCGGGTTCGAGCCGTAGATGGTAAGTTTGGTTGCTCGCGGCAAGGGTTAGCGGATGGTTCCACAGCCGTCCTCCTTCACTGGAGCGCAGCAGAACTGCGAGTTCACCGCACGCCGCGTTATAAGTATCGCACGCTGGCGTCTCTTGAGCGCCGGTGCCCAGCAGTGGAGCGGTCATTGCAGCAATCTGCAAATAATCGGCGGCTCGTTTTTCGACCGGCACCTGTGAGGATCGCGCCTCGCGCAGGATGCTTTCCGCGGGCGCGTATTGAAGACGGCTTGCTGTTTGGGGCGTAGTCGCGCACCCGGCAAAAAATGCGAAACATGTCCCGGCAGCGATGAAGCGAATCCGTACGGATATTTTCGAATGTTCGATGTTCATGAGATGGGGGGATGTTGATCTGCGTCGTCGTTAATTCCGTGCACAGTATTAGCAGGGTTGCAACGCCTTGCGTATGGGACTTTAGGGCCGTACCCAGCGGTCGGACCGACATTATCAATGCGACTAGACTGTGAGCACGATTTGACGATAAAAATACTCACTACCGTCTCAAGCCAACCCCGCGAGCACCGGCTCCCACGCCATGGAAACCGGGACCAACACCACCGCCCACACCGATCCAATCGACGAATAATGCGGTTGCACCTCCGGCTTTCGGCATCGCCCCTTCAATTAGCTTGTACTGGTAGACCAGGTCTTTTCCATCCATAAGCGGATGACTGATCTCGACTACCGCAAGCGTGTTGTCGTTGCGCCCCGGCTCATAGACTGAAAGTGTGGCATTGGGCGGATCGCTGCTGAAATTGTCTGGGCCTTCGCCTGCTTTCCATTCGTCCATGTAGGCAGGCATTGTGAGATGCCCGGCGATGCGAACAGGGCGATCGGAGAAATAGAGCGTCTGTTGTCCGACATTGATTAGCCGCAGGGTCTTGCCGTCCGCTTTAAAATCATCGGCAGTTTGCACAAACATTAACTGGATCTTCTCCTGATCGGCTTTCTTAGGTTCATCGGCTCTGCCAATGAAAAGAGCGGAAAGGATTAGCGCGCCGGTCAGCGCGATAAGGTTGTTGTGGTGAGTTTTCATGGTTTGTTTTTGTAGTTCAGGTGTTATCTCGCCAGGCACAGAGCGCCGACAAGTGTTGCTTTTTCATTGCAGTTATCTGGTTGTATGAACTCGATCTCGTAAATTGCGGTCCTACCCGATTTCAAAATGACGCAGGTTCTCTCGCTTGGATCCGCGATCGCGCGAATCGCGGACAGTAAGAAGCACAGCCACCGCCGCGAGAAAGTAAAGGCATAGAACAACGCCCATCACGAAAGACGAAAGCAGCGATTCTCTAAGGAGCCTCATGACGGGTTACTCGAACGTGAGGCCGGAGAGAGCCTTCACCTTCGTCACTGGCGGCGGATTCCGTTTGCCGATCGACGTCTCCGATTTCGGCACCTAACAAAGGAGACTCGGTGGGTCCCTTTCGTATCAACGCATCAAGCAGCTCCCTCAAGCGCGCCTCGTGCTCGTTGCACTTGCGGCACTCGCCAGTGAGCTCGATCCATTCGGGATGTTGCGCTCGCAGGTCTTCGTAAATCTGCTGCTCGAGCTCTGTGTAGATGTGGAT
>JBAUOG010000302.1:0-2042 GCA_049579625.1 Bryobacteraceae bacterium | reverse complement strand
CTCAACACCGGTTCCGGATTGGAGAGGGTGGCGCCAGTCACTTCGGCGCCCCCTTTGAGGTCGCTCGCCAGGACCTGGCGTCTCAGCCTGGGCTCGCCTGGCTCCCAATAGGTTTTGGGCACGGCATCCTCGTTGAGCACGACCAGAGAGGGCATTCCGGGCCGAATAGACGCGGTAAAGTCGGGGGCCGCTATCTTCTTCAGATCGAGTTCAATCATGGCATCCTTGACGATCTGGCGCCTTTTGGCGGCCCGGTCCTGCAGCCTCCCCAGCCGGTCCTCCATGTCGGCGATGCGGCATTTGAGCCCCGTGGCCATGGCCTCGTCGGCAAGCGCCGCCCGGACGATGGCCCCCAGGATCTCATGGACATCGGTCAGCCCTTCGACCGTATCGGCCAGCGTCTGGTCGTCGATCTGGGGGTCCTGCTCTCGGATACGATCGCGGATGGCCCGGTAGGTGGTGGCGGCGAATTCGAGGTTCATACTGGAACTCCAGTGTTGCTATGATCAACGTATCAAGAGTCCCCTATAGGGACTATAAAGTCACTTTAAGTGACAATTGAGCCGCTGTCAAATGATTACAGGCACCCAAATTCGGTCGGCTCGAAATGCTCTTCGCTGGACAACAGAGCAGCTAGCAAAAAAAGCCGGGGTGACCGCCAGAACAATTAAGCGTTTTGAGGCTGTGGACGATATTCCCCCTAGTCGCTCTTCGACGCTCCTTGATGTAAAAGCCGCGTTGGAATCTGCGGGCGTCGAGTTCATTGGGTCGCCCGCGGATCGGCCCGGCATACGTCTCGCGATATCGGCGCACAAAGCCAAACTGCGAGGGCGTCGGTGAATGGGACGGAATGCCGTCGGCGTGCGCGATCGTCAGCACAGCGATCTTCAAATTATCGCGCGGACGGATGCGCGCGCCGTGGAAGGCTTCGACCGAGCGATCGAGCGCGCTAATGCCTTTGTCGAAGCGGGTGCTGATGTCACGTTTGTCGAAGCGCCGCTGAGTCTGGCGGAGCTGGGGCGCATTGTGCGCGAAGTTTCCGTTCCGCAGGTCGCCAATATCGTCCTCGGTGGCAAGACGCCGGATCCGGGGCAGCCCAAGCTAGCGGAACTCGGATTTTCAATCGTCCTCTACGCCAATACCGCGTTGCAGGCCGCACTAAAGGCGAGCTACGGGATGCTGCATGTGCTCCGCCGCGACGGAGCGCTTGCCGCAGTGGCCAACCGGCTCGCATCCTTCGGAGAATTTCAGCGCATGGTTGCCAAAGATGTCTGGGACCAACTCGAATCCCGCTACCGCGCCGAGGCATGAGGAGGCTCGATCAATGACCAAACCGTGGGACGGCATCATCTCGGAAGAGGAGCAGCGGGCCTACAACGCCGCGGGGTTCGGGCGCACCACCGGGCTCGGCACACGGCCTGCTTTGCTCATCATCGACGTCCAGTATCGAACGGTCGGCACCACGCCGAAGCCATTCTGGGAAGCCATCAAGGAGTTTCCGACCGCCTGCGGCGACGTCGGATGGAACGCCGTCCGCAACATCGAGCACATCCTGAATCTCTTCCGCGAGCGCAACTGGCCGGTGCTCTATCCTTATGTGGCGCCAAAGGAGGCATTCGATTTTGGCCGGCTGTCTGACAAGGTACCGGCGATTATGACGGTGGCACGCAAGGGCTATGAATTTGTCGCCGAAGTGGCGCCGCGCGAGCAAGACATCTTACTGCCAAAGAAGCATCCAAGCGCATTCTTCGGCACGCCGCTCGTGAGCTATCTCATCAACGCGGGGGCCGACAGTCTCGTTGTCACCGGATGCACGACCAGCGGCTGCGTGCGCGGAAGCGTAGTCGATGCCTTTGCCTACAATTTCCGCGTCCTCGTGCCGCATGATGCAGTCTATGACCGCAGTGCAACCTCGCATGCTGTCAATCTCTTCGACATGGCCTCTAAGTACGCGGATGTGGTTTCCACCGACGATGCCATGACTGCCCTTCGTGGAATCAATACACGATCAACAAAGGAGTAAGACGATGAAGGCTCTGTTA
>JBAUOG010000301.1:0-4504 GCA_049579625.1 Bryobacteraceae bacterium | reverse complement strand
CCAGTTCAACCCGGTTGGGGAATGTGTGTACCGTGTTTGTTTCACGGTACATCTCAATCGTATCGATCGCCGCGCGGTCCCAACCAGTCTGCGCCTCTACTGCTTCAACGCTGAACCGCTGCCGGGCCCATAAGCGGTACACGTCATCCACTGCGACGCCCTGCCCGGTGCTGGGCTGCATGGCCATCAATAGCCGCAACTTGAAATGATGAAAACTCGGATGGGGCTGTTTGAACATTCCGGCCATAACATCTTCCGGGGACTCCTGGACTGCCGGTTGCACATAGCACCGCAGCACCATGATGCCGTCGTCGCGAAGCACGCGCCAAGCTTCCGCCGCGACATCCCTGCATCCGGCGGGATACCGTACGCAGTTAATGGCTCCGTCACCCAACACGACGTCGCAGGAACGCGCGGCGCGCGGGATTGCCCGCCACGAACCACACACCACCCAGCGTTTCAGAGGAATATTGCCCGGCCAGACGGCCTGCGTCATCGGCAGTGCGCTGTCCAAGCCGACGAGGGTCATCGCGGCGGGCCAGGGCATGTTCGCAATGTCCGGTGTCACTCCCAGCAACAGTGCGTTCAGCGCCCGATTCGAGTGGGCTGCTGCCCAAGCCGCCACCGTCTCCTGCATGTGACGCACATCTTCGCGCGACGGGCGCAATGGCGGACCCATCATCGCGTAGGAGTGGGCCAGGCTACTCCAATAAGACTGCATCTCGGCGGTAGCCATGCCCAATTCTAACAGCGGAGTTGAGACTGCTGACCAGGCGTCCGCCAGCTCACGCGCGGTGTGAAAAGCTCAGCACAGAACCGCGAGCGTAAGCGAGCGGAGACCCGACGAAGCCGACCGGGACAGGCGCCCCTGTCCCCAAGGCGCTGTCCGCTTCGGACCAGACCCGACTCGTACTTTCGTCACTTCGAGCCCATTCGCCGCGTGGACAGAGCGAGCCTGTCCCAAGATGCAGTACAGCCGACCGGCACTCGTTACTCCGTCGCGGAGTTTTCACACAGACTCCGACGCGCGCGGTTCTGTGCCGAAGTTCTCGAGAGAGACACGCCCGGCGGATCTTCTGGTTGCTTCGAATTATTGGAGCTGTTTCTGCAGTGGTGGGCCGCATGCGGGCGTTCAGTCGGTCAACACGTGCAGACCGACAATCGCCAGGATGCCTCCCGCCGCCGCGGTCGCTCCAGCAACCAGCAACGTCGCTAAATGCGTCCGGATCGCCGTCAGCGTTTGCCGGGCGGCCTGCCGAAGTTCGACCTCACGCCTCCATCGATGCAACAGTGTTGCGCAGCCGGTAAGCAAGACCGCCAATGGCAAGGCAATGAGCAGCACCCAGAGTCCGACATGAGGCCGCGCGGCATACCAGGTGACGATCTGCTGGGCGGTGTGCGCCGGCTCATACTGTAGCGGTTGCAGGTTGCGTACGAACAGCGCGGTCATGAACAGGACTGACGGGAAAACGAGGAGCAGTTCGGCCGTAGCGATGGTGTACTTGAGTAGCCTCATACGGACTTTATACAGTAAAGCACAATACGATGCAATACCTAATTCGCCGTGGTCGTGCGCGCTTATCCACTGGGTGGCGGGGGACCTGAATCCGTATCTAGCCTTCTTCCGAAACTGGAGAGGGGAGGGATTCGTCCATCTCTTTCTCCTTTTGCTCTAAGGCCACCGCACGCTCGCGGACCAGGTCAAGGGCGATCTGCCAGACAGTACGGAAGTTCGTAAACGAATTCTCCGATATCTTTTCGAGATCCAGGGACTGGACAGCTTCCGTCGGAACAATCACCAATTGAGAGCGTACCGCCTCCAGTGCAATCAGAGAACTGCTCCTTTGCCCAATCTTCAGGAGCCGAACCACTTCTTCGGTGTACCGGATGCCTTCGTCGTTGCGACGCTTCTCCATCCGGCGCTTCAACTCGCGCAGCTACAGCAGCAGACTATCCGCGCTTCGAAGGGGGCCTGGAGAACTTCCCCAGGCCTTTAAGCTAAACAACCAGATTTTCCTCTAGCCGCGCCGGGGAATTCACCCGATCGAGAGCTGCTGCTCGGGTGGTGGAAAACCAGTGGCCTTGCTCTTTTCTTGGAGGTCTGCGGCGATAAGAGCAGCAGCTCCTTTTTCCACTTGGGAGTTAACCTTTTCAAGGTTCTCGGCCATCAAGGCCAAGAGGCCCTGCGCTATATCCTCAGAAAAGTTCAGCGCGTTGGCGCGAGTTGCTGAAACGCTCTGTTGCTGCCCATTAATCGAAAGCAGAAGAGCGTTGGCCGTTATTTGGTAACTGCGGCCGGCGCGAGATGTGATTAAGACATTGGAAATGCCGAGCGAGCCGACCTTGAATGCCGCAGCAATCTTTTTTTCGAGGTCTCTCGCCGCAGTCATCAGCTTTTCAGTAGTTTTTGATATCTCACTACCCGTGCGTTCTAGTCTTTTAAGGGAATCAATGACGTCTGTCATCTATGTGCTCCACGTTTAAGGTCCGTCGACCGGTTATCTGGATTGCCCAGACATCTTGAGTCTAGCAGGAATTTCAAACGATCGCCGGCATAGAGAGTCAGAACCCGCCGACACCCTAAGCCTCACAGGCCAGTGCATTCACCGCGTTTTCCTTGAACTGATTCGCGGCGTCGGGTCGTTAAAACGCCAGATAAGGCTTCTTTTATCAAGTGTTACTGCACCACTGGCAACGACGTCTGAGTCCAGCCGCTCTTGTAGGCCGTCGCCTTAATGCCCATGACGGCGAGCGAGGTGAACTGCCCAGCCGCCGAGTTGGAGAAGCGGACGCTGCCGGTGATCCCGATGCTCGCGGGCAGGAGATCGCCCAGCTTAAAGCTGGGGTGGTGCAGGGGCTGAATGGTGAGCGTCGTCATGCCCACCGAGAGCCCGCTCGCGTCGAGCACCTCCAAGACCAGAGAGGCTGTTGAATACGAATCGGGGTTCACGACCGCCGCGCCGCACACGACGCCGCCGGTCTGGTCGAAGAGCAGAAGCGGCTTCTCACTATCCGAGACGAATAGCTCGTTCGAGACGACCATGCTTTGCGTCGTCCACACGCCCGTGATCGGATCCGCGCTCTCGATCACCTCGTAGACGGATACGTCGAACCCGGTGTTGAGGATGTCGAACTCCGCCCAGCCCGCCTGGCTCACTGTAATCGCGGCGGCGCTGTTCGTGTGAAAGACGGCGACCGCCAGCGGCTGCAGCGTGCCGCTGAGTGATCCGGTCGCACCGCCCAGCTCCGCGATGTGGAACGATGCCGGAGTGCCGTCTTCGTTCTTCAGGTTGAGAATGAACGACTCCACTTTCGTCCCGAAGTTCTGGACGTAGATGATCGTCCGGTAATTGCCGCCATCCAGCAACTGCGGCACATAGCTGCCCGAGCCGATGCCAAATAGCTTTGGTTGACGGGTGGCCTTAGGACTGGCAGCCATGATCGCTGGACTGAGGGCGACCGCGACTATTGCGATGCGAAGAAGTGAACCGGTTTTCATGCTGCCAATGTTATGCCCATCGCAGTGCTTGTGGCAACAAGAAACCTGCGGTTGCTTCGAATCGTGCCAGCCACTGGTGGGATGACGACCCAGGGTAACTGGGACAGAGTTTTACGACAGTTTGGACGTTCGATTCCGAAAGAATGGAATGTCGTCCACTCCCGCTTTTGGCGGTACCCTCATTTCGGTTGTTCTCTCGCGACCCGCCGAATCGAATTTCTATCGGTGCGACGCCACGCCATCTTATTCAGGAAACAAGATGAGGTAACCGCAGACGAAGTTCAGCCCGTTTCGGGAGAATCCGACAAGGGCCTTCACACCTCGGGATGGTGGAAGTAGCGACCCGCAGTATATTGCATTTTAATCAGTCCGTCGTCGTCCGTTTGAGAGACGCTCTGAACTTGAATGCGCGGCTCTGCATCCATTTCAGTGCTGCCGCTCGCCTCTACAACGCCGAGAAGCTCCGAACGGTTTGGACCCATGACAAAGCGGTCGGAATGCGCGACAACATTGCAATTGATGACATCCACGGCTTTTCGGCTAATCTTCCGATAACCAAAGCCATAATCCGGCTGCCCCAGCCGAAGGCAGAGGCGGTGCGTCAGCGGGAAATAGCGGATCGCTCCGGGCATTGCTATCCCAACACCATATGGCGTCGGTAGACCCGCCGACGGAACTGGTACGACCGGGGTGTCGCAAGTCACAAAACCGACAGATTGAGGACTAATCAAAACTTGGATATCGGATGCTTCGAACACTGACGCTAACCACCCTGGGGTCATCAGCATTTGCTTTAGGAATGGTGTCTCCGTCGCCGTGATCTCAAGGCCGCTAGTGTCCATCATCTGCTCGGGGGAAAGGTCGACAGTTTTCCCAGTGGACTCTTCGTATCTGCGAAGCATTTCAGTGGCACGGGCACGGTTTGCAAAGGCGATTCGTTGCCAGGACTCGGCGGCAGCCACATACATCTCTGAGATCCCTCTTTTAAATCGAGGCGTGCGGTTG
>JBAUOG010000300.1:0-1936 GCA_049579625.1 Bryobacteraceae bacterium | reverse complement strand
GAGAAGCGGCCGGCATTGGCATAGAAGAGGGGCGCGCCGAAACGGTAGACGACGAGCCCTGGCTCCGAGATGGCGCCGGGAACGGGCGGAGTTAACTGCCACACGCCACCTTCGCTTTCCTTCACGAGAACAGCCGTGTGCGGGTGATAGCTGTGCTGCACGATGCGGAGCAGCGACATGATCATGGCGAGAATGATGCCTTGTTCGACACCGACAGTCACGACGACGGCAGCGGTGGCGGCAGCAACCCAGAACTCGCCGGGGCTCTCGCGGTGGATCTTCTTCAGATCCAACAGGTGTATGAGCTTGATGGCAACAATGAAGACGATGGCTCCGAGGACGCATCTAGGCAGATACTGCAAGGGTTTCGTAAGAAAAAGAAGTACAACCGCGACAACCGCTGCGGTCGCTAGATGCGCAACCTGACTGCGACCGCCGGAGCTTTCGACCATAGCGGTTTGGGTGGGGCTGCCGTTGACGACGAACGAACCGCTGAGAGCTGCGGCGGCGTTGGCGGCGGAAAGACCGACCAGGTCCGAATCCTCGTCCAATCGCTGATGGTGCCGCTCCGCATAGGCGCGGGCGACGGCGGCACTCTGGGCAACGATCATTACAAAACAGGAGCCTGCGATGGGAACCAGTTGCTCAAACTCTTTCCAGGTCGTTCTGGGTAAACCCAGGTGGGGCAAACCGCCCGCCACCGGATTGATGACTTCGAAGCCATGACCAGCGAAGTTCCAGTAGGCGCTGGCGGCAATCGAGCCAACCACGGCGATGAGCGAGCCTGGGATTTTCGGCGCGAAACGCTCCAGCGCGAAGACACCCACCACCACTAAGGCGGAGAGACCCAGCGAGGGCAGATGCACTTGAGACAAATGACTGACCACCTGGGTGAATTGGTCGATGGTCCGGCGGCCGGTAATGTTGACGCCGAGCATTTCGCCGAGCACGGCGATGCCGACCTGGAAGCCTACGCCGGTGAGAAACCCGAGGAGCACCGTGCGCGATAGGAAGTCCGCCAGAAAGCCGAGCTTGAGCAACCGCGCAATCAGCAAGAGCATAGCCGTGAGCAGCGCAACGACGCTGGCCAGTTCCACGTACTTCGCGCTGCCGAGGGGCGCCATGCCGGCAAGTCCACCGGCTAGAATCGCAGCGGTCGCGGAATCGGCTGCCACCACCAGATACCGCGAGGAACCAAATGTTGCGAACGCGACCAGTGGCAGCAGCAGCGTGTAGAAGCCGGTGACTAACGGGGTCCCGGCGATCCGGGTGTAGCCAAGTGCCTGCGGGATGTTCATGGCCGCAAGCTCGAATCCGGCCAACGCGTCGCGGAGCGCACCCGAGCGGTCAAAGGGCCGGAGACCTTGAAAGAGGTTCAGCCGGGGCCTCTGCGGCCGCGAATCAGATTCGGTTGTTTTTGTTCCAACGCCTGTTGACAAGGATTGGTTGCATCATATTACACCGCCGGCGTTGGCCGGTGTTGAAAACGGCGAAGTCGTGGGCGGGGCCGGTTGTTTACGGGTCGGTGTGAAAACCTTGGAAGGGTGGGAAAGCCCGCACAGGTTTGAAAGAATGTCGGCTTTTGAGTGCGCTCCCTGACGGTCGCGGCTCCGTTTAGCATCCGCTTGCTCACACGCGCGGTTCTAGACTGGAGTTTTCACAAAGACTCTTGCGCGCGGTTCAGTGCTGGTGTAGTTAAACGGCGGAACGGCTAGAACGGCCAAGTCCAGTTGGCGACGTCCGGCTTGTCGGTGCCGTTTTCGTAAGCGTAGTTACGGCAATCAAGCTGCAAATTGCGGTATCGATCCTTGGCGTGTGCTCCGATTTTCTGCAGTTTCGGCGTGCGGTTAATGATGTCGATGGCGATGCTGAACCGATCGATCTCATTGTTGATGGCCAGTTCCATCGGCGTATTGATGTTGCCCTTCTCTTTGTA
>JBAUOG010000299.1:0-1866 GCA_049579625.1 Bryobacteraceae bacterium | reverse complement strand
CGCCAAACCGGAGAGGCTTCCTTCATCGCACCGTATCGAAACCACCGCGGCCACGCCTTTCCGTTGCGCTCCAGCCGATCCCTCCACGTGGCCGCGGCGCTTCCGATACGGTCCTAGGCAATATCGGTAGCCATGTGGACATTACCTCGTGGTGGCAGAGACATCAAGCGGGATGGTTGGCGAGCGCACGGCGAGGTGCAATTTGCTCTGGACTGTGCCGCAATCGTGCCTTGAAGGCATCGAAAAACGTATACTTCGATCAGTGTGGAGGTCTAAACGCTTTGGAGGTCTACAAACGTGAGACGGAAGAGGTTCTGAAGCGCTTTCGGGCCAAGAGGCTCACCCTCTCTGAATGCATTGCATGCCTGATTTCCGCCCTCGACGGTTTTGATCCTGCGACGTGCGCCGCGCAACGCGAATCCCTTCGCACTTGGGCCGCCGCTAACAATGAAGAAGTGACTAAGGTATTGGCACGGCAAGGGCTGTCGCAATACGTTCAATGAGCGGACTGGGCACGGCACAGCGCCTGCCGAGGCCCTAAGCACAAGGTTCATCGCGACCGAATCGCTCAGATGTTGAGGCTAACGACCTAGCCGTCAAACAGCCGTCGGGATCGTTTCAACATTTCTGATGGCTGTCGCAGCAAGCAGAGATTCGAACTTCCCGTAACTCGTAAACTAGCTCTATGCTGGGGAGTCTTTTTTGCAACTTTTCTTAGGGTGAATGCGCAAAATCTGCGGGGTCTACGCGCAAACAGGCCAGTTTTTGGCCCTTTCCTTTATTGGCTCTTGAACTGCAAAGGTCCGCTTAGCCTCGGGAACTACAAGAGTCGTGGAGGATTTGGCAAATGAATCAGGGTTCTCGCCATTGGTACTCCTGGATTGTCGCCCAACTCGTGGGGATCAGGAGTTTGGAGGTTCAATTGAGCGAGTCCCTCGCGTCGGGCGGCGGACGAAAGATCAGCGATGTTCGCCGCCGCTTGGTTGAGTTGCAGTTGCGGGTCGAACTGTTGGATCGGGCTCTAAAATATCGGTTTTGGACGTCAGATGTTAGCCAAGCAAACGCTGGGGCTAAAACCACCGGTGCTATAAGCATGCGCCACTTTATTTGAGAAAGGAACGTTTCGTCGCGGGAGAGGAGCCACATCATCACGATTCTCCGCCGCGATAGTAGTCGAGGAGGAATCTGATCATGAAGCGAATCATTACAGCAGGCGTAATTCTTGCGGCGCTGGCGTTTAGTGCCGCTGCCCAGGATTGGTATCACGATCGCGACGAACGGTTTCGCGGTGAGCAGTGGCGGCCGCACGTTTTTGAGCATGTGAGGACCGATCTGGAACATGTGTGGAGCGCTGTCCGGGCTAGCGATAAAGAGCGCACGCGGCTGGAGAGGACGAAAGAAGAGCTTACGCAAATGCAGGCTGATCTCGATCAGGGCCGGTGGGACAACGGCATCCTCAATGATGTAATCGATTCCATCAGGAAGTCCTCAAACGACGACCGGCTAGCGCAGCGTGATCGAGCAGTGTTGGCCGATGATGTGGTTCGTCTGAAGGAATTTCAGGATCAGCACAATCACCGGAATTAGTCGCCCACCCCAGGAAGTTAACTCGCTTAAGTGAAGTCTTGTTGTGCTTTTTGGTGAGAGGCGTTATCCAGCATTGAACCTGAAAAACGGTTCCCGCAAAAAGTGAATGAAGGGGCCACTCCTGGAGTTGGCCGATATCATCGCCGCCGCCGGCCACCGATTCATGGACCGGCCCCCCGCGTGGTTCACCTGGATGCATCTTAAAGTCCTGGTGGCCATCGAGCGGTGCCGCACCGCCGCGATGGGCGGCCATCTGGATCAGTGCTCCGGCTGCGGACA
>JBAUOG010000298.1:0-21801 GCA_049579625.1 Bryobacteraceae bacterium | reverse complement strand
CGTTTCGTAAAAACCGGATGAGCCTCGGGTCGCTGGCCTACTCCGGCGCGTGTCAGGAGGTCAAATCGCAATCAACTCCTTTGTATTCAATGATTTGAGTTCGAACGCGCAAGGGCTGGGGTGATCGCCTTCGTTTCGCAAAAGTTTGCAGGGGGCCGGGTTCTCGGGTGGGACTGGCTTCGTTCTTTCGCGACCTTCGGCCCCCGGAGAGGGCGGGCTACATCTTCGATAGCAGCGGGATCCTCGGTGCGATGGCGTAAATCAACTGCACCAGCACAATGAAGCCCATGCTCCAGTAGGTGTTCACGACACACAGCAAGGCGCCGAAGGCGTACAGCGATTGGGCCACCAGGATGCGACGTTCCACTGCGCAAGCAAACGCCCGGTCGGATTCGTCCTTCAATAAACCGGCCCGTTGGGCATAGCGCCAGCTGACATAGAGCACCGCTCCCAGTATGAGGATGTTCGCCCAATAGATCAGCAGCGCGGTTCGGAACGTGATGAACTCGGCTAGCAAGGAGGTAGAAAACGGCGTGATCGAAACCGCCGCCAGAAACACAATATGAATCCAGGAGAGATCGCGGTCGGACCGTGCGAGTGCGTTGAACTGGGTCTGCTGCCCGGTCCAGAAGATGCCGAGTGTCATGAAACTCATCAGGTACATGAGTACTCGTGGCAGCAGGGCGCTCAACGCGTGCCAAAGGTCCTGCTCGCTGTGAACCGCTTCCATGGAAGGCGCGTGAATATCGAGCACCAGCAACGTCATGGCGACCGCGAAGATGCCGTCACTCAGTGCCGCGAGACGTTCCAGGCTTTGGCCGGCGATTCGGTTGTAAGTCGTCGTCATGAAAGAGAGGGTAACAGTGTCATTGCAGACGGTGCTGCATCTTCGGACAGGCTCGCTCTGTCCACGCGGTGTTGGGGCAACGCCCACAGGCTAAAGCCCGTGCCACGGCGGTTCAGTGCCGGAGTAGTCACAAAGACCCATGTGATAGGCTCTCCGGGGCGGCCCATTCTCCATACATTATGTCTAGCTACATCGCATCTGTTGACCAGGGAACTACCAGCACACGCTTCGTCGTTTTTAATCGCGCAGGACGCATCGTCTCGGTCGCGCAGAAGGAGCACGAGCAGATCTACCCCAAGCCCGGTTGGGTGGAGCACGATCCGGAGGAGATCTGGCGCCGGACGCAGGAAGTCATGGAAACCGCGATGGCCCAGCGCGCCCTGCATGCCCCGGATATCGCGGCGATCGGGATCACCAACCAGCGGGAAACCACCGTGGTCTGGAATCGCAAGACAGGCGCTCCCGTGGCGAACGCACTGGTTTGGCAGGACACGCGCGTGGCGTCCGAAGCAACGCACTTTGTGAAGACCGTTGGGCACGACTTGTTTCGCCATAAGACCGGCTTGCCGCTGACCACCTACTTCAGCGGGCTGAAGATTCGCTGGATCCTTGAGCACGTGCACGGCGCACGGCGGCATGCCGAGGCGGGCGACTTGCTGTTCGGGAACATCGATACCTTCGTGGTCTGGAACCTGACGGGCGGTGTGAATGGAGGCATCCACGTCACCGATGTCACCAATGCTAGCCGCACGCAATTGATGAATCTGGAAACGCTGGAATGGGACGACGAAATCCTAAAGCACTTTGGCATCCCCAAAGGCATGCTGCCGCGGATCTGCTCCAGCAGCGAGGTCTACGGTACGGTGGCGACGGGGCCGCTGGCCGGTGTTCCCATCGCGGGCATCCTGGGAGATCAACAGTCCGCGCTGGTCGGACAGGCTTGTTTCGAGGCCGGCGAGGCGAAGAACACCTACGGCACTGGCTGCTTCCTGCTGATGAATACCGCCGACCGGCTGGTCCGCTCGGAACATGGGCTGCTTACTACCGCGGCCTACAAGTTCGGCAAAGCGCCGGTGCAGTATGCGCTCGAAGGCAGCGTGGCGATCGCCGGGGCGCTGGTGCAGTGGCTGCGCGACAACCTGGGGCTGATCTCAACCAGCGCCGAAGTGGAAGTGCTGGCCCGCAGCGTCAAGGACAACGGCGGTGTGTACTTTGTGCCCGCGTTCTCGGGACTGTACGCGCCCTATTGGAAGGACAATGCCCGCGGCGTGATTGTGGGTTTGACGCGCTATGTCGGCAAGGCTCACATTGCTCGCGCCGTGTTGGAGGCGGTGGCCTATCAAACCCGCGAAGTCCTGGAGGCGATGGAGAAGGACTCGAAGATCGACCTGCAAGTGCTGCGCGTCGACGGCGGCATGGTCGTGAACGACGTGCTGATGCAGTTCCAGGCGGACATCCTGAATCGGCCGGTGGTGCGGCCGGTCATCAAGGAGACTACGGCGCTTGGAGCCTGCTATGCGGCCGGCCTGGCCGTGGGCTATTTTAGCGGTCTGCCCGACTTGAAGGCGAAGTGGGAAGCGGATTACACCTGGACCCCCAATCTGGATGAGGCGTCCAGGGAGCAGTACTACAAGACGTGGAAGAAGGCGGTGACCAGGTCGTTTGATTGGTTGGAGTAGACCTAGCGCATGGATGCAACGGCCGGCGGTACAGCGGGAACAGCGGAATCGCGAGCAGGCGGGTTGGTGCCGGTATGCAATGTTGCCATGAAGGCCACTAGAGACTCCACTTCCGCGGGGTTCAGGTTCTTGCCGTAGGCGGGCATGTTCCCGCCGCCCTGGATGACTTGCCGGACTAACTGGTCTCTGGTGAGCCGCGACGCGACGTCATCGAGCGCCGGCCCGCGCTCTCCACCGAGGCCGCCGAGCGAGTGGCAATTGCGGCACTGCTTGGCTTGTAGGACGGCGGCGCCCCGCAGCTCAATCGGTGTTCGTCCTTTCACGAACGCCACCGGGACTGGATCGGCGGTCCACGCATTCATCTTGGGCGACCAGGGCGCGACATCGCCGAGGTAGCAGAGAACGGTGATAATGAGCATCACCAGAATGACGGTCAAGACCGCGACGGGCCGCTTGCGAAAGCTCTTCTCGCCGTCTGGAGATAAGAACGGAAGAGCGAAGAAAATGAGCAGCAGAACCCCAGGCACCACGAAGAGGACGAAGGTTTCCATCCAATCGGGCAACAAGGCTAGGGCCGCATACAGGAACAGGAAGTAAAAGTCTGGGCGAGGAACCGTATCGACATGGGCCGGTGTTGGTGCGCCGGAGGGACCGTGGGGACCGAACACGATGGCGCAGGTCAGGATGGCGACGACGACCACGGCCGAGAAGATCAGGTCTTTGCCGATGGCATGTGGCACGAACGCCACGCCTTCCTTGCGAATGATCTCGGCGTACTCGGCGTCGTAGGTCGCTTTGCTGATGGGCTTCCCGGGGGTCGGATACTCGTTGATGCCCTTGCTGAGAACTAGGCGCAGATGGATACTGACCAGCGCAATGATGAAGCCGGGAATCATGAACACATGCAGCGTGAAAAATCGGGACAGCGTCTCGCCGGCTATAATCGGCCCGCCTAACATGAGGTGAACCATATTGCCGCCGATCAGCGGTAATCGGCCCATGATGGAAGCGCCGATGCCGAGGCCCCAATAGGCATCCTCATCCCAACGCAACACTTGGCCCGTGAAGGCCATGCCGAGTGTCAGGAGCATCAGGAAGATGCCGCTGATCCAGGTCATCTCGCGTGGGTACTTGTAGGCGCCAAACAGGAATACTTGAATCATGTGCAGCGTCATGATGGCGACCATGAAGTTCGATCCCCAATAGTGCATGCCGCGCAGGAGCCATCCCAGAGTCTGCTCTTGATTCAGATACTGCAGGCTGGTCCAGGCCTCATTGGTGGCGGGAACGTATACAAAGGCCAGGCAGGTGCCCGTGATGATCTGGATGACGAAGCACAGCAGTGTCGCGCTGCCGAAGACATAGAACCAGCTCCCAGCGCTCGCCGGCACATGGTGGCCGGCCGTGGATTCGAAGAGCTTCGTTAGATGGAGCCGATCGTCGACCCAAAGCGCAATTGACCGGAGCGTATTCATAAGGTTTCCTGTCAAACGGGGTTAGCGAGCGTGGGCATTTCTCCGCCCTTGACGAACAATTCGCCGTTCTCGACCTTGTAGTGGTATTCAAAGAGCCCGCGCGGTGGCGGGCCGGAAGCTCGGGAGCCGTCCGAGTAGTAAACGCCCCCATGGCAGGGGCACATGAAAAGGCCCGATTCCTCGAACCAGCGGACGGGGCAGCCGAGATGGGCGCAGTTCACTGCGAACACCTTGAATTTCTGGTCAGGCAATTGGCGCACATAGCAAGGGATGTCGGCTGTCTCGCCGTCCCACGGACGTGTGAACGGGTTACGGAAGACGGTCAGCTTGGTTTGGTTTACCGGAAACTTGTCCAGAGGTCCGAGTGAGATCCAGTTGTTGCCCAAATGCTTGTGGAAGAAGCTGGAGAACACGAACCCAATGAGCGGCAAGCCCAGGAGTAAGCCGCCGATGGCATTCAAGGCCATACCGGCCTTGAAGAGTAGGTTGCGGCGAGTCGGCGTGGGGGCATGGGGCTCGGCTTCCGGTGAGCCAAGTACGGGAGGAAGTGTCGGGTTCATGGCTTTGGCTCCTTGGCAGCCGTCGCTGTAGCGGGTGCCGGTAAAGAGGCGGTTGCTGCTGGAACGTTGGAGTAAACAGGCCGTTGGGACGCCAGCCACGCAACGACGTCCGAGATCTCCTGATTGCTCATGCTGTGGTTTGGGATGCGGTTTCGCCAATCGGGCATGCCGAGATCGGACCGGCCGATGATCGCGGTGGTGCGCAGGCTCTGATTGCTAACCAGCGCCAGGTAAGCGGGATTGGCGATGGCGCCGCGCGGCGATTTGCCCACGCCGGTTCCATGGCAACCGGCGCAAAACAGCAGGTATGTGTTGTGGCCGCGATTCGGATCGCCGGGCTGAAGACCCGCGGCAATGGAATCGGCATCGCTGTAGGGAGGCAGCGCGGCGCCATGCAGATCGACCGGCGTTCCCCAGGTCTTCTCGATGCCGTCGACCAGCGTATCGATCTGTTTATCCGAGAGCGGACCGCCCAGCGCCGCTGAGAAGACCGGCATGGGAGTACCGCGGCGTCCTTCTGCGATGACCTTGCGAATGGCCTGCGGGCTGGCTAGCTTCAGGTACATGGGGTCGCTGATGTGAGGCGCCGGGCCGAAGCCACCCTTCTCACCGTGGCATCCCTGGCAATTCCCTGCAAAGAGATCCTTGAAATCGCCGATCTCTTCCGGCTCGAGTGGGGCGGGTTTGGGACGCCCACAGCCCGATATGAGTGCGATCGAGGAAATGGCGAGCAATGCCGGCAATAACCTTCTCATTGCTCTTTCGGAGCCTCCCCGGGTCCGCTTGGGCCTTCTTCACCGGAGCCTGGTGGGCGCATGCCCCCGGCCGCAACGGAAGCGCGGTACGCAAATGGCCAACTCTGCATCGTCTCAACCCGCTGGGTGCGAAACACAACAAAGCCCGCTACCAAGCCAAAGCCGAGCTGGCAGACGATGAACCATGGCCAGCTAATCCGCGAGTTCAGTGCGGGGTTGACGAGTTCGAGGCTTGCCGCCACGATGCCCGTCCAGAAGAGCGGTGCGATGATGCCGGCCCAGAGGGGAGCTTTCCTTGGGAACATCGGCAGTGAGACGGCATACAGCATGCCAACCAGCAACGAGATGATGCCATGACCCACGAAGGCGATGCCGAATGCCATTCCGTTAAAGGCCTTCAACTCTTCCAAGGTGGCGTTGGCCAGTGAGGGGATAGCACCTGCCGCCAGCAGGTTGATGGGATACCAGATGCTACCCTCTACAAACTGGCCGTACAGACAGGCCAGCACAGCCATGGCTGCACCGCCTGCGAGCCCGCCCTTGATGCCAGAGGAATAGGGATGAATCTCCTCCGGTATCCTGACCCGGTGCTGCTGCTCTCCGGCTTTCAGGTGCACCACACTCCGCGTGCTGGTGCGTATGGGCGATGCCCGCATAGCGTGCGCGCGCAGGGGCACTGTCTCGTGCGCTTCATGCGGGATGACGTTGTGCCACCAGCCGTAGCCGGCGCGAATGAAGATGATGAGACCGACCACGCTGACCGTGATCTGTGTGACGAGGCCAGCCATAACCAAGGTGAGCCCAAAGGCGAACACCATCGGCCAGAACGTGGGCGCCGGTAGTTGGACGCCGTCGCCGGCGTGGTGCGGGTCCGGATTGTGATGATTCGATTCAGCGTCCAATGACATACACCACCGTGAAGACGATTATCCAGATGCCATCCACAAAATGCCAGTACCACGAGAGGAACTTGACGCGCCGCCGCTGCGTAGCAATAGGAAAACCTGCGAGTGTGACAGCAAGCGTCAGGAGTAGGAAGCACATGCCGACGATCACGTGGCTGGCATGGAGGCCAACCAGTGAATAGAAGGTCGTGCCAAACAGGTTGGTTGAGATGGTGAAGTGCTTATTGACGATGAAGTCGTGCCACTCAAGCCCCGTTTGGCGAAGGAACTCGAGGCCGAGCAAGACGGTGATGGTCCACCATAGTTTGAACTTGCCCATCTGGTTATGCTCTAGAGCGTGTTCGGCAAACACGATGGTGCCGCTGCTGGAGAGCAAGCAAAAGCTCGCCCACCACGGATACTCGAGAAGATCTTTCGGGTACGGCCCATTCAGGCTCTTGCCGATGTAGAACAGGTAGGCGACTACGAAAATGGTGAACAGCGCGGACTCGGTAGTGATCAGGCAGATGATGCCCATCGTTCCGCGGTCGGGGAGTTTCCAGGTCGGGGTTGCCGGTAATGAGGCTGTGGCCATCGGTCGCTACTCGTTTTCCTTCCTGTGACGCTAGTGCTGCAACGAATCGTTACTCATACTTCCAGTCAGGGTCTTCGGGATGCTTGAGGTCCCACAGGGGGCGGCTGCTGCGGATTTCGGGTAGTTCTTCGAAGTTGTACTCCGGTGGCGGTGATGTCGTAGCCCACTCCAAAGTCCAGGCATCCCAAGGGTCGTCGCCCACCGGTTTGGCCTTCCAGAGCGTCCAAATGATGTTCACCACGAAGAGCGCTACGCCAAGGGCCTGGAGTGGAACACCGAGTGTGGAGATGAGATTCATCGTGTCCCACCCCCGGCCCGCTTCGTAGGTATAAATTCGCCGGGGCATACCCAGGATGCCGAGGAAGTGCTGCGGGATGAACGTCACGTTGAACCCAATTGCAAACAGCCAAAAATGCCATCTGCCCAGTGTTTCGTTGAGACATTTTCCCGACACCTTTGGAAACCAGTAATACATTCCCGCGAAGAGGGCGAAGATGAGACCCCCGATGAGCACAAAGTGGAAGTGAGCGACCACAAAATACGAATCGGTGAGCTGCCAGTCGAAGGGAGCAACGGCCAGCATAATTCCGGTGAGTCCCGCGACCAGGAACTGGAACAGGAACGCGCAGCAGAATAGGAGCGGCGTTTCCATACGCAGCTTTCCGCCGTACATGGTGGCCAACCAGTTGAAAATCTTAATGCCCGTGGGAATACCAACCAACATGGTTGACGCCGCAAAGAAGGTGTTGCCCATGGAGGTCATACCGACGGCGAACATGTGGTGCGCCCACACGCTGAGGCTGATGAAGCCAATGGCTATCGTTGCGCCAATCATCGCCGGGCGGCCGAAAATCGGTTTACGCGAAAATACCGGGATCACTTCAGAAATGCAGGCAAAGCCGGGGAAGACGAGTATATAGACTTCGGGGTGTCCGAAGATCCAGAAGAAGTGCTGCCACAAGACAGCTGAGCCGCCGGCCTGGGTATCGAAGAACGTCGAACCGAGAAACCGGTCCATCAGGAGCATGATCTGGCAGGCCGTCAGCGGCGGAAGCGCCACCAGAATCATCCAGGAATCAACGAACAACATCCAAACGAATAGCGGCATGCGCGCCAGGGTCATTCCCGGAGCGCGCATCGTGAGCGTTGTGACGATCACGTTGAGGGCACTGGAAACGCTGCCAACGCCGGTTAGCAGAATGCCCAGGATCCAATAGTCGGTGCTTGATCCGCGCGAAAAAGCGCGGCCGGTTAGCGGAGCGTAGGCGAACCAGCCAACGTCGGGTGCGGAACCCGCGCCGTAGAGCCCGTCGCCTCCGAGATAGCTGAAATACAGAAGCAGCGCGCCAAACAGGAAAATCCAGAAGCCGAACGCGTTTAGCCTGGGGAAGGCCATGTCCCGCGCACCGATCATGAGCGGCACCAGATAGTTCGCGAACCCCGCCAGGATGGGCATGCCGACCAGGAAGACCATGGTGGTGCCGTGCATCGTAAACAGGCGGTTGAAGGTCCTGGGGTCAACGAAATGATTGTTCGGGAGGGCGAGCTGAATCCGCATAACGGTCGCCATCAGGCCCGCGACCACTAGAAAGAGCAGCGCCGAGACGACGTACATCAAGCCAAGTTTCTTGTGGTCGACCGTCGCGATCCATTCAGAGACGACCATGGATAACGAGAATTCCTTCCGCCGCGGGATTGGCCGGTCGAGTGGATAATCAAGCGTCGCCATCCAGGTCTTCTCCTATTTCAGCGTCTCGAGATACGAGACTATCTGATCGACTTCCAGGTCGGAAAGCTGCATCGCCGGCATCAGGCTGCCGGGCTTGGCTTGGTCCGGATCATGGATCCAAGCGCGCAGATGCTCGGGTGTGTTGGTGAGTGCGCCGGACGCGATCACTTGCCGGCTCATGATGTGAGTTAAGTCCGGCCCGAAGGCGCCAGCCGCAATTGTGCCGCGAATGGCGTGGCAGTTGACGCACGAGAGCGACTCAAAGGTGGCGCGGCCCTGCGCGCCAGCCGGGTCATTGACTGCCGGCTTCTTTTCATTGGCGACCCACGCGTCAAACTCGGCCTGCGGGTGCACCACAACCCGTATCAGCATGTTGGCGTGCTGCGTGCCGCAATACTCGGCGCAGTTGCCGAAATACACGCCCGGCTCGCGTGGGTCGATCCACATATGGTTGTCCCGGTTTGGAATGACATCGGTTTTGCCGGCGAGTTGCGGTATCCAGAAGCTGTGAATGACGTCCACGGACTGCAGAGTTAGTACCGTCGGCAATCCCCCACTCGTAGAACTTACAGGGACGTGTAGCTCATTCGCCGTCACGATGCCTAGTTCGGGGTAGCGCAGCTCCCACCACCATTGGTGTCCAATCACGGTGGCGTGTATCGCGTCGCCCGGGAAGCCCTTATTTTGTACCGCCGAAACCACGCGGGCCGTGACCATGATCAGGACGAAAACGATCAGAATCGGAATCACGGTCCAGGCGATTTCGATCTGGTTACTGCCGTAGACCTGAGGTGGCTCGGCCGCGTCGTCGCCTGGCCGGCGGCGGAACTTGAAGATGATGAAGACGAGCAGTCCAGCCACGACCAGGAAAATGGCTCCGCAGATCAAGATCGACAGAATCGCCATCTTGACCACCTCATCCGCGGGCGTGGCCAGCGGGTTGAACATGTTGGCAATGCGCTTCTCTTCCAGAGCAAAAGCCATTGCCGGGATCAACAACGTTGCCGCAAGCTTCAATGGACGGATATTCATGAGATTTCCTGAGCCGAGGCTGCCAGAGGTTCGCTC
This sequence comes from Bryobacteraceae bacterium, assembly GCA_049579625.1. Lineage (GTDB taxonomy): Bacteria > Acidobacteriota > Terriglobia > Bryobacterales > Bryobacteraceae > CAJCIT01. The sequence goes on along the minus strand of JBAUOG010000298.1, from coordinate 12,209 downwards.
CGAGCCCGCCCCGGGGCTGCCATTGTCTAAAGCCAACTCGGACTACTGTACTACTTCCCCTACAGCGCGCGCTAACACGAGGTGCGTTTTTCCATTAGACGCCGAATGGGTTTTGTGGGTCAAGTGGAAGTCGGGGGTGGCATTGACTCCAGAAGAGGTGCGAACAAGCTACTACCGTGCGGAGAAGCCCGCGATAAGGTGGGGTGATGGGCTCTTGCGGCTGCAGAGTGCGCGCCGCGACGCGCCGGGTTGCTCCCAAGAATACCCGTTGCGGCAACACTTTTCGTTATTGCTCCTGTGCACCCCCGCGCCCATGCTGAGAGGAGTGCCGGAGATTGGACGCACAGACAGCGACGCTCGTTTAGTGCTGCGCTACATCGGTGGCACAACCCAATGCCGCCTTTTTCAACGGCCAAAAAACGGTTAGATGATCTTGATCGACGCTACCTTGATGGTGTCGCCGCTCATCTCGCCGGTGACTTTCACCTTGAGGTTATCGGCTTTGTCCGTCTTCTTAAGCGCCGCTACCACTTTGTCAGTAGCACCCTGATCGAATTTCATGTATTTGTCATCCGCAGTGATCATCCCGTAGCCGCTTTTCACACACGCGGCCATCAGCGCACAGTCTTTATCGTGCTTCAAAGCGGCCTTTTGGCCATCCTTGGCGCTGTCGGCGGCGCACGCCTGATCCATCAGGACGCCTTCGAATTCAGCGGCAGAAGCGATTACGAGCGAACCGGCGGCGAAGACAGCCAAGCCAGTGAAGCGGAGCAGTGTGCGTTTCATGAGGGTGTTCCTTTGGTCGAGAGTGTGACTTGCGATTCTATAGATGATCGCACGGTTTGGGCGAGGCAGTGGAATTACGGTCCTAGGCGCGCCTTCCCATGAGGAGATAGACAATAAGGACGATGAGCAATAGGCCGCCAATCCCGCCTCCAACCATTGGGCCGCCGTAATAGAAACCGCCTCCTCCTCCGAGGAGGAGTAGCAAAATCAAAACGATCAAAATAATGTTCATGCATCTCCTCGGATCTCAGGATGAAGTGCACCGTCAATATCCAGCGCGGCAGGATCGCGACACCGTTAGGGTCTCAGAGGACTTGTTCAGCCGCGCTCCTTACAGCATCAGCCGCGTCGGCGACCTTGTCCTTCGCTTTGTCCTTCAGATCGCTCACGGTCTTGCTTCTTTCTTCTCGGCTCAACCCGTAGTCATCGAGAATTTCAGTCCCCGCGTCGCCGGCGCGTTGCGCTCGCTTTTTCAAAACATCGCCCGCTCTGCTTGCAACGTCACGGATTTGCCTTCGCGTTTTGCCGCCAGCTTCGCGGGCTAAGAGCAGCGAGGCGGCCAATCCAACTCCTGCACCTGCCACGAACAAAGCGATCTGATCATTCTTTCGCAAGGCTTAACTCCTTAGGGGCTGTATGTCGAGCAGCGCGCATCTCGCCGAGCGGGAAGGCTAGAACGGCCACTCCCTAACGCACATGAGCACGGGAGGGGCCTTCGTGCGGAGAGTTAATTCCAGGACGTTTCGTTGGTTGGTAGCGGGACCCCTTGCCCGTTAGAAATGGTAATTCCTGCGCGTGAGCCAGCAAATGCTGCAGGTTCCCAAGTCTAGTTATTGCGGTAAGCAGCAGCCTTGCCCTCCCAGCGGCCTACATAGACCACCGCACCTGGCTTGGCGGCGCGCAGCTTGGCGGCTCCCTGTTCGCTTACAGACGTGCCTGTCAGGTCGACATCGCGCAGCGCTGGCATGGCGATCAGTGCTGCCACTGCGTCGTCGTTAATGCGTTTGCAGCCTTGCACCTTTAGCTTTTCGAGTTTGTCCAGCTTCTTCATTTGGTCTAACCACTTCTCAGTCACGCTGAGGGTGCTGACCTCGCCCAGTTTGGCGCCTTCGATTCCCACCGTCGTGGAGGTACAGGCCAGCCGAAGTTCGTGGAGGTTCTTTAGCGTCAATACGGCTTGGAGGCCAACATCGGACATCGATATCGTCCAGATGTTTTTGTCGTTGCCCTGGCGGCCGCTCAGGTCCAGGTAATTCAAGGTCGGCATCTGGCGAAGAGCCTGCAAGCCTGCATCGCCCAGTTCATTACCTCCCATGGTTAGCTCTGTCAGGTTCGGCAGCACCGTAAGCCGCTCCAGCCCGACATCGGTCATCAAAGTGGAGCCTACGTTCAATGACTCGAGCGACCTGATTCCTGCAATGTGTTCAAGCGCGGTGTCACCGGCCTTGGTGCCGTGCAGGTTCAGGCGTTTCAGCCTCTTCCAGTCTTTGATGGCCGCCACGCCTTCGTCGGTGATGTATTCGGCGAAGTAGAGATTGAAGTCGGTAATACCGCGCAGATTCTTGATCTCCTCCATGCCTTGATCGGTGATGTGTGTCAGAGATAGATCAAGGACGTGCAGATCGGAGTACTGGCTCAGACGTCGCAAGTCGGCGTCGCCAACCCAGGTCCCCCGCAGATTTACGCCGGTCACGCGGCCCTGGGAATTGCGTGTCACCGCTCCACCCAAGTCGCTGATCCACTGCGTGTCGTCTTTGGTGGTGTCGGCGTATGAGGAAACCGCGCATAGCAAGATGGCGAACCAAACAGCCGCTCTCATTGTCGGACCCTCCGGTTCGGCAGAGCCGAATCACGATCGAACACGATCTTACAATCCGGCAAAGCTGTCTTCAGCGCTATCATGCCCTTCTCCGTCACCAGCGTGTGATATATATTCAGCTCCCGCAAGCTGGTCATCGATTGCAGCATTAGCGCCCCTTGATCGGTAATGCTGGTGGCGTCCAGGCTCAATTCCCGAAGTTTCGGCAGCGATTTGAGAGAAGCAATGCCTTTGTCATCGAGCGACGTGTAGTCGAGCTTGGCAATCCGCAGATTCTTCAAGTCGGCTATCGAGGCAATACCCTCATCCGTGGTCCGTGTTCGGTAGAGTTCAATCCGTTCCAACTGTTGCAAAGACTTCAATGCAGCGAGTCCCGCGTTTGTGATGCCGGTATAGTTCAGGTCGAGTTCGCGGAGGTTCGTTAGCCCGGCGACGAACTTCAGGCCTTTGTCGGTGATTTCGGTGCTGCTCAAGTCCAGGCTCTCCAGGCTACTCAGCTTCGAAAGGCTGCTTACGCCATCGTCGGTTATGTCGAGATAGCGAAGGCGGAGGCTGCGCAGCCCCGCCAGCCAGGCGAGATCCGAGAGGCCATGATCAGATACGTGTGAGCCTGAAAGATCCAGATAGCGCAGGTTCTGGAGATCCTTCAGTTGTGCCAGGCCGGGCCCTTCCACCAGCGTTCCTGCCAAGCTGAGCGTTTCGAGCCGGTGCATGGCAGCGAGCTTGGAAAGCCCCGTTGAGGAAACGGTGGTGTTGCTGAGATTTAGTTCCTGGAGACCGGTGAGGTGCTCGACAGAAGACAACCCCAGGTCGGAGATTTGAGTAACTTGTAGTTCGAGTTTCTTGAGGTCGCGAAGGTTTTCGAGATAGGCCAATTGCGCATCGCTGAGGGACGTCGAAGACAGATTGATTCCTGTAAGATGACCGTCCGTGACTTCGGCGCTTCCACCTACCTTCTTCACCCACGCGGCAATTGCTTGATCTGAAGAATCCGCACGCCGGGTGGCCCCCGCGACTTTGGTTTTGGGAAGCGCGGCGCCATCGAAGCGGATCTTAATCCCCGGAAGTGCCGCGCGTAACGCTTCCACTCCATTGGTGGTGACCCGGCTGTACCGCACGTCAACATCAGTGAGATTTTTCAATGCTTCGAGCTTCGCGAGGCCCGAATTCGTGACATGTGTGCGGTAGAGGTTCAAGGACTCCAAGGACGCCATGCCAGAGAGAATTTCTATCGACTCATCGGAAACTTGAGTGCCCAGTAGGTTCAGCCGGCACATCGACTTCAATGCGCTGAGAGACTGAATCCCCTGGGCGGTGACGCGTGCTCCCGAGAGATCGAGTTCTTGCAGATTCGTGAGGTCCTTCAGATACTTGAGGCCTTCATCGGTGACCAGCGAGTCACGAAGCATCAAGCGCTTCAGGTTTTTCAGCCCGGTGAGCCCAGCCATGCCTTCGTCCGTAAACGGGTTGTAGCTGAGATCGAGGTCGCGCAACTCCGGGAAGACGCTCAAGTTCAGCTTGCGAAGACTGCACTGCGAACAGCGCAGCTGTTTCAAATGTGACCAACCGGAAAGCTTGCGGATGTCTTCGTCGACAATTTCAATTTCGGCGTCGAAATGCCAGCCGAACGCCAGGCGCTCCACCGTCGTCAGGGTGGCTAGAGATTCAAAAACACCGGTCTTCTCCTCCTTGCCACCGCCGGGATTCCAGATGGGCCCGGGCAGGTACAGCTCTCGCAGATGAGTGAGACCCTCGAGTTTGCGCAGTTCCACCGGATGCATCACGGCGGCCGTCAGGTCAATGCCAGTGATATGGAAGGCGCCCGTTGGAAGCTGCGAGACATCATACAGAGGCTGGCCAGAGCCCTCCAGCACCACGCTGCCCTCCCATCGCAGCACCCATTCGGCGACCTCGCGTTCGGTTGCGCCGTAGCTGACAGCGGCAAACAAAAACAGGCTCGCTATGAACTGGCGCATCTCGCGCTATTCTACTGGATACGCGGCGGGGCCGCGCTGAACCACGGGATTACGCTGAGGAGTTTTATTTGTCGAAACTGCTGATTTTGCTGGGTCTCTCCAGTTGTGCCCTGTTGGCGCAGAGCAGTGATTTCCAAACCACCCTCTATCCGATTCTGGAGAAGGCTAACTGTCGCGCCTGCCATAATCCGGAAGGCGTCGCATCCGCCACGCGATTGCATTTTCCCGAGTCCGATGCCCCTGCTTCCAAGATCGATGCGTTCGGAAATTCGCTGGTGGTTCTGATCGATCGCGATCAGCCTGAGAATTCGCTCTTGCTGAAGAAGCCGACTGCTCGTGTCCCCCATACGGGCGGCGAGCGAATTAAGCGGGGTAGCCCGGAAGAAAGCGTGCTCAGGGCGTGGATCGCCACGCTGTCTCATTTGTCCGGCAGTGAACTGGCCACCGCGCTGAAATATCGGGAACTGGAAAACGCCGGCAGCGGCGCCGTGTCGCAGGATGCCGAACTGCGCCGGTTGACGCACAGCCAGTACAACCACACGGTTCGCGATTTGCTGGGCGACCAGACATCACCTTCAATGCAGTTTCCACCGGAAGACTTCATCAACGGATTCCGTAACCAGTCGCGCGGGCAGAGCCTCTCTCCATTGCTGGTGGAAAGCTACAGTAACGCGGCCGAGAAGCTGGCGAGTTCCGCATTTCGAGGCGGCGATACCCACGGACTGATTCCTTGCAAACCTTCCGTAGCCTGCCGGACGCGTTTTGTGCGGGAGTTCGGACAGAAGGCCTTTCGGCGTCCCCTGGATGCCGATGAGCAGCGGCGCTATGAGGCCTTACTGGCGCAAGGAGGCGATTTCACCAAAGGCGCGCAACTGGTAGTGGAAGCCATGTTGCAGTCGCCGAATTTTCTTTTTTGGCTCGATACAACGACTGATCCGAAATTGAAGCCCTGGGCGATGGCCAGCCGGCTATCGTATTCGCTGTGGGACACGATGCCCGACGCCGAGCTGTTTGCCGCCGCTCAGCGAGGTGAACTGGCCACCCCGGCAGGCCTTGAGAAACAGGCGCGCCGGATGTTAGCGGATCCTCGGGCGCACGAAGCACTGGATGAGTTCGTGAGCCAGTGGCTACGCTTCGACCGCCTGTTAACAGCCAGCAAGGACCGACGTAAGTTCCCGTATTTTACCCGCGAAACTGCTCACGCGATGACCACGGAAGCCCGCCTATTCGCCTCAGACCTGGTCTGGAACGACGGAAACTTCATGACTCTTTTTACAGCCGACTATGGCTACGTCAGTCCTGAGCTGGCGCGTATTTATGGCGTGAGCGCGCCCGCTAAAGATTTCGACCGCGTCCCGTTTCCCTCTGATTCCGAACGCGCCGGAATATTGGGACAGGGCCTGTTCCTGGCCTTGACCTCAAAACCGGAGGACTCGTCACCGACGGCGCGCGGCTTGTTTATTCGCGAGCAGTTTCTGTGCCAGCATGTGCCGGATCCGCCGCCCGGAGTGAACACAAATCTTCCGCCCGTCACTGAGGCCAAACCGCAGACTAATCGCGACCGCATGTCCGAGCACACCACCGATTCGTCCTGCGCTGGTTGCCACAAATTGATGGACGGCGTCGGCTTCGGATTGGAGAAGTTCGACGCGATCGGTGCCAGGCGCGAGCAGTTGGTGCTGGAGTTTCGTAGCAAACACGCTGACGAAGACGAAGAAGAAGGCAAACATGTCGCCAAGCGGACCGTCACTCTGCCGTTAAATACTGCCGCCTACGTGGCCGGCATACCTGATTCGGACTTCACTTCGCCTCGTCAGCTCGGCGTGGTGTTGGCCAAGAGCGGGCTCTGCCAGGAATGCATCGTCAAACAATACTTCCGCTTCCAGGCGGGAAGAATGGATACACCGGCGGACCGTCCCCTGATCCGGTCGGTCTCCGACAAATTCCGCAATTCCAGTTTTCGATTCAAAGAGCTTATAGTGTCTTTAGTGGTGCTGAGAGAATTCCCCGGCGTCAGTTCCCCTGAAAACACCCAACACCGAGGAGATTTGGCGCGTGTCGCAGATAATCACAAATCGCGTTAGACTCTCTCGGAGATCGCTGTTGAAAGGGATCACGGCGGCGGGCGCGCGGATTGCGATTGGTCTGCCGCCGCTAACTTCCATGTTCAACTCCATCGGGTCCGCCTACGCGGCGAGTTCCGCGGCTGTTGCGGCCGGCGCTCCTGCCGTGGAGAAACCGATCGAGAGCCGTTTTGTTCTGTGGTTCAACGGGAACGGAATCCCAGAGCGCTATTGGATCCCGTCGGAGGAGGGCACCGACTACGAGTTAACACCTTGCCTGGCTCCGCTGGCCGCGTGGCGCAAAGATGTCCATGTGCTCAGCGGAGTGGACAATGCCGCCGCCAGCGGCAAAGGTAACGGGCACACCAACTCGATGAGCGGTTTGATGACCGGCCTGGACTTCACGGGCCGCGGACCCAGCGGACCTTCGATTGACCAGATCATTGCGGCCAAGATCGGCGGCGATTCGCGCTTCCGCTCACTCCAGATCGGTGTCGCGCAGGAATCGTTCGGCGAGAGTATGCAGCGGAATATGAGCTGGGCCGGATACGAACGAGCGCTGCCGCCTGAAATGATTCCGCACCGGCTATTCGACCGCTTGTTTGGGGCCCGTGAAGAAGGCTGGGCGAACCGGAAGCGCAGCATTCTGGATACGGTGATGGCAGATGCGTCAGCGCTACAAGAGACACTGCCGGCCGATGACAAGACCCGGGTGGACGAGCACTTATCGAGTATCCGCGACCTGGAGCGCGCCATCGCGGGGCTGCCGCCGGAATACGCGCATGTGGATCCACCGGAGTTTGATGGCGACATGAAGGATTGGCCGCGAATCGCAAAATTGCAGAGCGATCTACTGGTGCAGGCGCTCTCCATGCGACAGACGCGCGTCGCTTCGTATATGTTGACGAAGTGCCAGAGCCTGACGCGTTTTCCGTGGCTTGGTTATACTTCGGCCCGGCATCATGATTACACGCACGCCGAAGGAAAGACATCAGGGGCCGATGGCGCGGACGGCAAACACGTGCTCCGTGACATTTGCCGCTGGCACGTGGAGGAGTTTGCCTATCTGGTTGCGAAGCTTGAGTCAGTACCCGAGGGCGACGGCAATTTGTTCGATCATACGGCCCTGGTCTTCGTGCATGAGCACGCCGAAGCGAACCCGCATAAAAACAGTGGCTTGGCGATGATTGTCGCCGGGGGAAGCAAGAGTCTCGCCAAAGGCTCTCACACCCGAATCACCGGGACGGTGGGCGACGTCTATGTAACCGTGGCTGATGAGGTAGTCGGTGCCGGAATTGGAAAGTTCCCCACCGCTACGAAGAAGCTCGGGGCCTTGCTGACTTAGGCCGGACCTTTACTCTTCGGTGCCGTTGAAACGCTCGTTCTGGTCCCCATCGAAGCAACCACGGCGATGGGCGAATACCCGTCAAAGTGCATTGACTTCCGGATGCGGACGTGATCCGTCCACGAGCCGCGAGGATACCCCTACCCTTGCCGACACGGGTGGATCTACGGGCAGAAGCCCGCAGGATTCTATTCATAGCGCAATGCAATCATCGGATCGATCCGCTTTGCCCGGCGAGCAGGCACGTAGCTCGCCAGTGCCGTTGCTCCGCTGAGCACTAATGCAACTCCCACAAACACCGTGGGATCCAGCGGACGCACTCCGTATAAAAGACCGGTCAAAAGGTGCATGAGACCAACTGCCGCTGCTACGCCCCCAGTAAGTCCGACCAAAACTGGCAGCGCAGCCTCTCCCGCAATCATCGCGATCACGTTAGCGGCGTTAGCACCCAACGCTAGCCGGACCCCGATCTCCTGTGTGCGTTGCGCCACGCTAAAGGAAACCACCGCATAGATTCCGACGGCGGCCATCAAGAGCGCGAGACCTGCGAAAGCCGTTAACAGGATGCTAACTACACGTTGCGTCGAAAGAGATTCCGAAGCGAGATCCGACAATGGCATCAAGAACGAGACAGCCTGATTCTTATCTAGTGACCAGACCTGATTCTCAACTTCTCTTGCCAAGGTCATCGGCTCTCCCTGCGTACGGATCGCCACGCAAAGCAACGGAAACGGGAACTGTGCAAAGGGAACGTAGATCTCCGACGTCAAATCCGATGTCATTCCGAGATGATGCACGTCTCCGACAATTCCCACAATTTGCAACGGAGCGTTGAACGCGGCATCTACAGTTTGCCCGATCGCATCGCCATGAGGGAACACTCGCCTGGCGAGCGACTCGCTAATCACTGCTACCGGTCTTGAGCCGCCTTTGTCACGTTGGTCGAATACCCGGCCCGCCAAGACCCTAGTCTGCATCGTCCGGAAATAGTCGGGCGTGACGGAACTCCACATCGAGGTCGCCGGACTTCCAGTGGTTTCGCTGTTACGTTTTACCGGGCGTGATCCCCGCCATCCGCTTAATGGCAAAAACGTCACGGTCGCTGCCGATCGGACGCCCGGCAGACCCTGCAGTTTGGCCAGAAGCTCGTCCGCAAAGGGCAGCAGTTTCGCTGGGTTCGAATCTTTGAAATAATTGTTCGCCGGCAACACCAGGCGCATGGTTAACACGTGGTCCGGATTGATTCCAAGGTTTCCGGTCATCAGGTGAACGAAGCTCTTCAACATGAGCCCGGCCGCGATAAGCAGCACCACCGAGACTGAGACTTCCACCCCAGTCAGGATGCTGCGCACTCTTCCGCTTGAAACCATCCCGGCCATTTTCCGGGATGATTCTTTCAAAGCCTTACTGGTATCCGATCGCAATAGTTCCAACGCCGGCAGAAGTCCAAACAGCAGTGCCGTGGAGAAACACACCAGTAGTGCAAAGCCTAGTACAAGTCCGTCAATTGGGACTCTCTCGATGTGAGGAATACTCACGTTCGCAATGTTTTCGGGGAACAGAGCCAGCAGACTCTTCACGGAGGCCAACGCCAGGGCAACTCCGCACACTGCACCAGCAAAAGCAAGGAGAATGCTTTCTGTCAGAAACTGCCGCAGCAAACGCCCCCGCGGCGCACCTATGGCTCTCCGAATCGCGATTTCGCCGCGTCGCCCCATGCCGCGGACCAGCAGAAGATTGGCCACATTGGCGCACGCAATCAAGAGCACGAAGCCCACGGCGCACATCAGCAGTAACAAAGGTAAACGGATGTCGCCGCTGATTGCCTCCCGCACGCTGATCAGGTTTGCTGCGTCAACCTCCTTGTTGGTGGCCGGGTATTCACGCGCCAACTGTTCCGCTATTGCATTCATCTCCGATGCCGCCCGCTGTTGCGTTACTCCAGGACGAAGCCGTGCGAGAACTCGCAAGAAACGGCCACCGCGGTTCGTCGCCGAGTCTGGACGAACTGCTAGTGGTGTCCACAGCTCCGTTGTGCCAGGATAGGTGACGCCCTCTGGCATCACGCCGATAATGGCGTGCGGTACGCCATCCAGAATGGCGGTTTGACCAACAACGTTTAGGTTCCCTCCGAAACGCGTCCGCCACAGCCGGTAGCTTAGAATCGCGACGCGGTCGTTACCGGGGTGCTCTTCCGTGGGCGAAAATGTTCGCCCGAGCAAAGGACTCACTCCTAGGACATGAAAGAAGTTGGAGGAAAACGAATATCCAATCAGAGGAGCCGGCGTTCCCCGGCCAGTCAGGGTGTACATTTCGTCCACCGAAGCCGCCATTTCGCTGAAGACATGATTGCGCGCACGCCAGTCAATATAATCCGGCAAAGAAACTTGTTCCGTGTTGAATCCGCGCTGCCGGTTGTTGCTCCAGACTGTCATGATCTGACGGGAATCTCGATATGGCAGCGGCTTTATCAGCACCGCATTTACCACGCTGAAAATCGCCGTATTTGCACCCGTACCAAGCGTGAGGATGAGTACGATCAGCGCTGTCAGTGCGAGTTTCTTGCGAAACGTTCTCACCGCATACCGCGTATCGGCTATCAGAGCTTCAAGCCATGCCCACACCCAAACGGCCCGGGTCTCTTCCATAACATTAGTCAGATTCCCGAGCGCCCGCCGGGCCGCATACCGTGCCTCGTCCTCAGTTACGTCTCGGTTCGCACGCTGCTCAGCCGCCTCCAGCTCCAGATGAGCGCTTATTTCTCGCTCAATGTCGTTCTGACGATCGCGCCGGAACCACCACTTCATTTGGTTCCCTCCTCGGCAGGCCACATCACGCTCGAGATTGCATTCGCCAACCGCTTCCATTTCGATTCTTCTGTCACCAGTTGCTTCTTGCCGGCCGTAGTGAGCCGGTAATACTTGAACTCGCGCTTCAGGTCTTTGCCGGCCAGTTCCCAATTGGCTGAAATCCAGCCCTTGCGCTCCAGTCGATGCAACGCTGGATACAGTGATCCGTGCTCAACTTGTAGAACGTCGTCGGTGGTTCGTTGTATGTGCTTTGCGATCTGATGTCCATGCGCCTGGCCGAACACCAGGGTTCGCAAAATCAACATGTCAAGCGTGCCTTGTAGAAGCTCGACTCGGTCTTGGGAAGACTTGGGCATGCCTGCATAGACATTCTACCCTGTTTGGATTCGACTAGGTAGAGCGTCTTCCCAGTAAGCTCGCGCCACGCGGCGTTACCGCTGGTCTCGCTGCCGACTCCTGGAACTCCTGGAGCCACCGTCGATCTTGGCGGCAGTTACTGCTCCTGGCACTCAAGCCCGCCCTGAAAACTCTCGACTTTCCGTTGACACTTTCACCTTTTCGCCTACCTTGATAAACAAAGGAACGCGGATTTCAAAGCCGGTTTCGAGCGTCGCCTTTTTGGTGGCGCCGCCGCTTGCTGTGTCGCCACGAGTTCCGGGTTCTGCGGAAATCACTTCCAGTTCAACGAACGTTGGCAGCTCTACGGCGATAGGATTGCCGTTGTACTTTTGCAGCTGAACCAAGGTGCCCCCGATCAACAGATCTAATGAGCTTCCGATCATCGCCTGGGTTAGAGTGAGCGTCTCGTAGCTGTCCTGGTCGAGAAAGTGCGAACCATCGGCGTCGGTGTAGAGATACGATACAGAGACGACCTGGAGATCCGGTTCTTTGAATCTGTCGCTGGCTTTGAACGTCTTCTCAAAAACGGCGTTGGTGAGAAGATTACGTATCTTCAAGCGCACTAAAGTCTGACCGCCCCGAGCGGTGGGGCTATTGACCTCTGCCTCCAGACACAAGAAGGGCGTATTTTCAACCTCGAACAAGGTCCGGCGTTTGACGTTGATCGCCTCAATAAGCAGAGCCATGGTTTCCTCATAAGTATAAGGAATGCTTCAGGTGGAGATTAGTCCCGTAAAGCGCCGCTTACGGAAAGCAGACGAGCCAGAAGTCGGCAGGTCGGACATGTGCCCGTGATGGTTCTGGGTGGGCGTTCGTATCGACTGGCTGCGGTTCCTACAGAAAGTGCTTTACAACGCGGCGACGGCCGCGCCGTTGATCGATCAGGAATCAGCGATCCACGACGGGGTCAGAAAGGGAAACGGAGTAATGGCTCAAAACCCAGTCTCTTCTAAGTCACTGAAAACATGGAGCGGGAGACGGGAATCGGACCCGCAACCAACAGCTTGGAAG
>JBAUOG010000297.1:0-4483 GCA_049579625.1 Bryobacteraceae bacterium | reverse complement strand
AAGGCAAGCTGGGCGGCCAGGCCACAGTGCTTGGTGTTGCCGGCACTTGGAAGGATCTCACCGACAACGTCAACTCGATGGCATCGAACCTCACCGGCCAGGTGCGCAACATCGCAGAAGTGACGATCGCTGTTGCCAATGGCGATCTTTCCAAGAAGATTACTGCCGATGTGCGTGGCGAGATACTGCAGCTCAAAGAAACCATTAACACCATGGTGGAGCAGTTACGCTCCTTCGCCTCGGAAGTCACACGCGTGGCGCGTGAGGTTGGAACGGAAGGCCGCCTAGGTGTACAGGCGGTGGTGCCGGGCGTGGCGGGAACGTGGAAGGATCTGACTGACTCGGTCAATACAATGGGTGCCAACCTGACTGCGCAGGTACGCAACATCGCAGAGTCACGACGGCCGTCGCGAGAGGCGATCTCAACCGCAAGATTACCGCCGATGTCAAAGGCGAAATCCTGGAGCTCAAGAACACCATCAACACGATGGTGGATCAGCTCAACTCATTTGCCGGCGAGGTTACGCGTGTCGCGCGCGAGGTTGGAACGGAGGGTAAACTCGGCGGCCAGGCCATGGTGCCTGGTGTGGGAGGCACTTGGAAAGACCTCACCGACAACGTCAATTTCATGGCCTCGAATCTCACTGAGCAGGTGCGCGGCATCGTCAAAGTGGTGACGGCTGTGGCGAACGGGGACTTGACCCAGCGCCTCACTGTGCAAGCGAAGGGCGAGGTGGCGGCGCTTGCCGACACGATCAACAACATGACGGTCACACTTGCGACCTTTGCTGATCAAGTGACTAACGTCGCCCGCGAAGTTGGCGTGGACGGCCGGCTTGGTGGCCAGGCAAACGTCCCGGGCGCTTCGGGCACATGGAAGGATCTTACCGGCAACGTGAACTTGCTCGCCGCGAATCTCACGACGCAAGTGCGCGCCATCGCAGAAGTCGCCACCGCCGTGACTAAAGGCGACCTCACGCGCTCGATTCAAGTGGAGACGCGCGGTGAAGTCGCCGAATTGAAAGACAACATCAACACGATGATCTCCAACTTGCGCGAGACGACGGAGAGTAATCGCGAGCAAGACTGGGTGAAGACGAACCTCGCCAAGTTCACCGGCATGTTGCAAGGCCAGCGCGAGCTGAACACCGTGGGCCGCATGCTGCTCTCCGAGCTGGCGCCTCTCGTCAGCGCTCACCAGGGCACCATCTACCACCTCGCCGAGACCGGCGATGCTCCTGAGCTGAAGCTGCTCTCCAGCTATGCGCACGATGGAAGCATCGACCTCATCGGGAACATACGCCTCGGCGAGGGCCTGATCGGCCAGTGTGCGGTTGAAAAGAAACGCATCCTGCTTACCAACGTGCCGCCCGATTTCATTAACATCGTTTCCAGCCTCGGGAGGGCCCGGCAAGTCAGCATCATCGTGCTTCCTGTCTTGTTTGAGGGACAGACCAAGGCGGTGATCGAGCTTGCTACTCTTCAGAACTTCGGTGCTGGCTCATTAGCGTTCCTCGATTTGCTTACCCAGAGCATCGGCGCCGTCTTCAACACCATCGAAGCGACCATGCGCACGGAGGGCCTTCTCAGACAATCGCAGCAACTTACGGTGGAGCTCCAATCCCGTCAAAGCGAGTTGCAGCAGACCAATGAGGAACTGGGCACCAAAGCCCGGTTGCTGGCCGAACAAAACGCTGAAGTCGAGCGCAAGAATGCGGAGGTAGAACAGGCGCGTCACGCGCTCGAGGAGAAAGCGGCTGAACTGGCACTCACCTCGAAGTACAAATCCGAGTTCCTGGCGAACATGTCCCACGAGCTGCGGACGCCGCTCAACTCGATTCTCATTCTCAGCCAGCAGCTCGCCGAGAACTCCGCCAGCAATCTGACGAGTAAGCAAGTTGAGTTTTCGCGGAACATCAACTCCTCCGGCTCCGATCTTCTTAACCTAATCAACGACATTCTCGATCTCTCAAAAATCGAATCGGGCACGGTAACTGTGGATGTTGAAGAGATTAGCTTCAACGGGCTTCGCGAGAATATCGACCGGAATTTTCGACACGTAGCCGAAGCCAAAAATCTGCCTCTCCACGTAAACTTCGCGGACGATCTGCCGCGCTCCATGGACAGCGATCCGAAGCGTCTCCAGCAAATCCTGAAGAACCTGCTGTCCAACGCCGTCAAGTTCACTACGCATGGGCAGGTGGAAGTTCGGGTCGGCTTCGCGACACAGGGCTGGAGCCCCGATCACCCGGTGTTGAGCATCGCTCAGCAGGTGGTCGCGTTCGCCGTTTCAGATACCGGCATCGGTGTCGCACCCGAGAAGCAGCGCCTCATCTTCGAGGCCTTCCAGCAGGCTGATGCGGGGACGTCCCGCAAATATGGCGGCACTGGCCTGGGCCTCGCCATCAGCCGCGAGCTGGCGGTCCTCCTCGGTGGCGAAATCAAGCTCGTTAGCGTGCATGGTAAGGGCAGCACCTTTACTCTCTTCCTCCCGTTGCACTACGCCGGCCCCGACAGCGCGCGGAACGTTCCGTTCAGAATATCTTCAGGCGCGGGCGCGAGTACCATCGTCAACGCGCTCACCATTTTGCCTCCCGCTCGGGAAGAGCATATCGAGGACGATCGCAACTCGATCGAGCCGGGCGACCCCGTGTTACTCATCATCGAGGATGATCCACACTACGCTCGGATCCTGCTTGGATTGGCGCGCGACAAAGGACTCAAGGGCATCGTCGCGATGAAGGGTGCTCTGGGTCTTTCCCTGGCGCGGCAGTTCCGGCCGATGGCCATCTCGCTCGATATTTTCCTCCCCGATATGCTTGGCTGGACTGTGCTCAATCAGTTGAAGCTCGATCCGACGCTGCGCCACATTCCAGTGCAGATCGTCACTTTGGAAGAAGAGCGCCAGCATGGCCTTGCCCACGGCGCATTCTCCTATCTGGTCAAGGCGCCCACCACCGAGGGCTTGGAAACAGCTCTCGACCGGATTAAGGATTTCACCGTCCCTCGCACCAAGCGGCTCCTGATCGTCGAGGACAACGAGATTGAGCGGCAGTCCATTATGGAGTTGCTCGGTTATGAAGATATTGAGATGATGGCCGTCGCCGCCGGCGGAGAAGCACTGCAGGCGATGCTCGACCAGACGTTTGACTGTGTGGTCCTCGACCTGCGCCTGCCGGACATGAGTGGCTTCGATCTGCTGGAACAAATGCACGCCGAGCCTACACTCACCAACGTCCCTGTGGTCGTGTTTACAGGAAAAGAACTAAGCGCCGAGGAGCAGATGCGATTGAAGACAATGGCCAAGAGCATTGTCCTCAAGGATGTCCAGTCACCTGAGCGTCTGCTGGATGAAACCGCACTCTTTCTTCACCGTGTCGTCACCGAACTACCGCCCGAGAGACAGCAAATGCTCGAGCGGCTGCACGGTTCCAATGAGGTGCTGCGTGGGCGTAAGATTCTGGTGGTCGACGACGACGCCCGGAATATTTTCGCTCTGACCTCACTGCTTGAGAACCACGAAATGGATGTGATCAGCGTGACCAATGGCCAAGGCGCTATAGAGATCATCCGGGATACGCCGGATTTGAGCATTGTGCTCATGGACATTATGATGCCCGATATGGATGGCTACGAAACGATGCGCGAAATTCGAGAGTCACCGGAATTTCGCACGCTGCCGATCATCGCTCTCACCGCCAAAGCCATGAAAGGCGATCGGGAAAAATGCCTCGATGCCGGCGCCAGCGACTACATCGCCAAACCGGTGAATACCGACCAATTACTATCGCTAATGCGGGTGTGGCTATTCCGATGAAACCGACAATTCCCATGCTTCCAGAATCGCCAAACAGCAAAGATTCATTACGATCATTCAGCGATCCTGCTTCTTCTGGTCCGCGTACGATGTCTACCGTCGACGGTTCACCGATCAACATTCTGATTGTGGACGATGAGCCTAAGAACCTCACCGTCCTCGAAACCGTGTTGAACGATCCCTGTTACCGGCTGGTCCGCGCCGAGTCCGCAGATGAGGCGTTGCTGGCGCTGATCGTCGAGGAATTCGCCTTGCTCATTCTCGACATCCGCATGCCCGGCATGACGGGGTTCGAACTCGCCCAGATGATCAAGAACCGCAAGAGAACCGCGCATGTTCCCATCATCTTTCTAACGGCCTACTACAACGAAGACCAGCACGTGCTGGAAGGCTATGGCACGGGCGCCGTGGATTACCTTCACAAGCCTGTGAATCCGGGCATCCTTCGCTCAAAAGTCTCTGTCTTCGCCGAGCTGCATCGGAGGAACCGTGAGTGCGGCATCGCTAATCGTTCGTTGCTAGCCGAAGTGACTGAGCGCCGTCGAATCGAAGAGCAATTGCGTGTCCTGAATGAGACCCTCGAACAACGTGTCATGCAGCGAACCGAAGCGCTGCGGGAGAGCGAGGCGCGATTTCGGGAACTCGCTGACTCGATGCCCCCGATGG
>JBAUOG010000296.1:0-4552 GCA_049579625.1 Bryobacteraceae bacterium | reverse complement strand
GCGCTACCCACTTCCATGACATCCGCGCCGTACTTGCGGGCAAATCCTTCGGCCATTTGACTGCGGCAGGAGTTGCCGATACAGAGAAAGAGAACTCGCTTCATGGGGAAGTAATGTGTATTCAGTGTAACGAACGGGCGGCAGTTTTACGAAACAGGCTGGTTTACAGTGTCTCGAACCATGTCGACGAAATGCCGGTGAATCCGGGCGTCAGCCGTCAGTTCGGGGTGAAAGGTGGCCACCAGGTGTTTGCCTTGGCTCACCAGCACCGGGTCACCTTGATAGCTGGCCAGGACCTGCGCATCGTTTCCGGTGCGCCGGATAATGGGGGCGCGGATGAACACGGCCTCAATGGGCCGATCCTCTGACCCGAACGGGATGACGGCAATCCGGCTGTCAATCTGGCGGCCATAGGCGTTTCGCTCTACGGTTAAATCCATTAGTCCGAGTGACACCTGCGGAGGATTCAGCACTTCTGTGGCGAGCAGAATGGCGCCCGCGCACGTTCCGAACACCGGCTTCTGTTCACCGAACTGCCGTAAGGGTTCGAACAGCTGTTCAATGGTCAGGAGTTTGAGCATAGTTGTGCTCTCACCGCCCGGGATGATCAGACCATCAATGCCGCCGAGGTCTTCCGCCGTCCGGACCTCCACAGCCTTGGCGCCGGCGGACTCCAGCGCCTTCCCATGAGCAGCGAAATCTCCCTGCAGCGCCAGCACTCCAATCACCGGCGGATGACTATTTGTTCTGCTCAAGGTGCGCCCTACCAGCCGCGGGTCTGCATCATTTCGGATTCCGCGAGCTTCGAAATCTCCAGACCCGGCATCGCCTCGCCCAGTTCTTCACTCGCCTCGAGCAGTTTCACCGGGTCGCGATAATACGTGGCGGCTTTCACAATCGCCTTGGCGCGCGTTTCCGGATCCGAAGACTTGAAAATGCCGGAGCCAACGAACACCGCCTCCGCGCCCAATTGCATGACGAGCGCCGCGTCGGCGGGCGTCGCGATTCCGCCGGCCGAGAAATTCGGCACGGGCAGCTTGCCGTTCGCTGCCACCCACTGAACCAGCTCCAGCGGCGCTCCCAGGTTCTTGGCTTCGTGTACCAACTCCTCTTTGCCGAGTACCGTGAGTTGTTTCATTTCTTTCACGATGGTGCGGATGTGACGAACTGCCTCCACAATGTTTCCCGAGCCCGCTTCGCCCTTGGTACGAATCATTGCCGCGCCTTCCGCGATGCGTCGGAGGGCCTCGCCCAGGTTCCGGGCGCCGCAGACAAAGGGAACTCTGTAATCGTGCTTATCGACATGGTGTTCTTCGTCGGCGGGCGTCAGCACTTCGCTTTCGTCGATATAGTCGACACCCAGCACCTCCAGAATCCGCGCTTCAGTGAAGTGGCCGATCCGCACCTTGGCCATTACCGGGATGGTGACCGCGCCCATAATGTCGCGAATGATGCGGATCTGGGACATGCGAGCCACTCCGCCCTCTTTCCGGATATCGGCCGGAACGCGTTCCAGCGCCATCACCGCGCACGCTCCCGCCTTCTCGGCGATCAGGGCTTGCTCGGCATTGACGACGTCCATGATGACGCCGCCCTTTAACATCTCGGCCAGGCCCACTTTGAGTCGAAACTGGTCGTTCAAAAAGTTCATTGTGTTTCTCCTTCGCTAGACAACAATTAAATCGAAAAACTTCAAACTAACGCGGTAACCGGCTCCTGGCTGACATGGGCCGCCGATGCCTGCAACTCCCGCTTGGCTGCGTCGCCGATGATGCGGACGCCGCGCTCAATCTGTTCCGGCAACAATCCACCGAAGCTCAGCCGCAGTCCTCGCGGATGCGAACGTTCGGCCGAGAAGCAACTGCCCGGCAGAAAGTCCACCCCCTGCGCCTGGACGCGCGCCAGTAATTCGGTGGAACGAAGAGGCGCCGGCAATTCCACCCACAGGCTCATTCCCCCGTCGGGCCGGGTGAAGCGCGCGCCGGCCGGGAGGTGTTCACGGCAAGCGTGCAACACGGCATCCAGCCTCTGGGCACCGGCATGGCGCGTACGTTCGATATGCTTGCGCAGCTCGCCCGATTCGGCAAAGCGCAGCAAGACCGCCTGCGACAAATGGTCCGAATGCAAATCGCTCAGCTGCTTCAACGCCGCGAGGTGCGCCACCAGAGGACGGGGTGCAATGACCCAGCCCACACGCAATCCCGGAAACGCAACTTTGGAATAACTGCCCAATAAAACCACGCGGCCGCCGGTGTCCAGCTGCTTCAAGCGGGGCAACGCTGCCTCGCGATAACGCAGTTCGCTGTAGATGTCGCTTTCAAGCAGCAGCACATTGTACTGCTTGGCCAGTTCGATCACCCGGTGCCGCTGATTGAGCGGTAAGGTCGCACCGGTCGGGTTTTGAAAGCTGGGCGTGATGACCGCCAGGCGCGGCCTGTGGCGTTGAAACAACTGTTCCAACACGCTAGTGTCCACGCCGCTGCCCGTTACAGGCGCAGGAATGACCTCCGCTCCGGAGCGCGCAAACACCTGCCAAAGACCGTGGTAGATCGGATCTTCCAACACCACCGGCGTGCCGGCCGGCGCCAAAACTCGCGCCAGCAAGTCCCAGGCCTGCTGGCAGCCATTGGTAATGATCAGATCGTCATTAGTGCCGGCCGTTCCCGCCGTCGTGGCCTCCTCGTGCAGGTACCGCCGGAGCGGCCCGTATCCGTGCGGAGAACCAAGCTGCAGGATGTCGGCAGCCTGCGGGCCGTCGATCACCTCGCGAGCGAGGCGGCGGAACGACGCCAGCGGAAACGCCTCCCTCGAGGGGCGAGAACTGGAGAAGCTGATTTCGATGGGATACGCGGGAGCGCTTACGTTTAACTCCGGCCCCGGGAGGATCGCGTCCCAATCGATGGCTGGCTCGCCATCCGTCGGATCGCCGGAAAAACCAGGGCGCGATGCGACGAAGCTGCCCCGGCCCACATGCCCGTGAATCAAACCCTGCTCTTCCAAGAGAGCATAGGCAGCCGAAATAGTAGTCCGGTTCAGGCCAAGTTGGCCAGCCAATTCGCGAGTGGCTGGTAGTCGCTCGCCAACCTGAATGCCACCGGAGCCAATCAATTCAGCAATACTCGTACTGACTTGCCGATAGAGCGGCACCTCCGAGTTACTGTCTAGGCGAATTGTCTCCAACACCATAAAACGTTAAGGTACCATATTGGACTGGAATAGACCATCCAATTTTAACCAGCCAATCGGATTCGCGCGGCTTTCGCGCTACGCTAGAATCGTGCAAGCCAAAACACCGGTTTCCGTGTGGTATTCCGTCACGGCGGCCACGTTTTTCGTTGCACAACGCTTGATTCGCCCGCTGATGCTGTCCGTGCTGATCGTGCTCGCCGTTTTTCCGCTTTTGGCGGACCAGAAGAAAAAAAAGGACGAGGAACCCAAAACACAAGTTCTCCCGCTGCCCAAGGAACCACCCATGGCGCTGGGAGCGGATGTCGAATCTTTGAGCTTCCGCGTCACGCCGTTACTAAAGATCGGCAAGCTCTCCGCACAGATCCGCGACAGTCTGACGGAGCTGATTCGTGATGCCCACGGATCAACCGTCATCAAGCTGCGTGCGTTCGTCGCCGGGGCTGGTGATTCACGGCGCGTTCAGGCGATCGTCAGCGATCTCTTTACTGAGAAGAAGCTCAATCTTCCGGTGATCAGCATTATCCAAGTAGGGGCCTTGGGCGATGACGCCGCCCAAGTTGTGATTGAAGCTGTCATTGCGGAAAAGCGGGTGCTGAATCCCGAAGGCCTGGCGTTCCTTGCGGGCCAGACGGCGCCGACACTCGATGCGTCGCTCGGCAAGCTGGCTCAGAGCCTGTCGGCTGCTTCGCTGACCCCGTCCGCTGTGCTGAGCCTCACCTGTTTCAGCGACAATCTGGGAGATTATCGCCAGCATGTTGCCCAGGCGAATTCGGTATTCTCCAAAGCTTCGATTAATCTTGTTCAGTCGCAACGTCAGCCCGGGGGTCCCCGCACGACGTGTGAGGCGGTGGCGCGCTCGCATGAAGGTGAGTCCCCATCGCGGCAGATCTCTCTGCTCGGGCCGGCGCGCGTCACATTGATACCGGGACGCTCCCGGCTCGTGTTTACGGGCCTGCAATTGGCCTTCGGCGGTTACCTCGATGACGCCAACTCGGCACTCAAGAATCTGCGCAAGTTCTCGGAAGCGGCCTCGGGCAACTTCGGGCAAATCGCCCTGCTCGATGTCTATTCACTGAGCGGGGAGGCCACCTCAGCCCTCCGCAAGACCGCCTCGAAGTTCGACGTACCGGGCAGCACCATCACCATCCAGCAAATCGAAGGTTTGCCTTCGCTCGATGCGGCACTCGGCATGGAGGCCATTATGGTTGGTTCCGGAGCCTCCACCATCTCTTCCATTCGGTGAGGGCCAGTGCGGCCGCCGACGTTTATGAGAACAGCACTGAACCGCGATTCCATTCGGAAGGTGGTGTTCACGCTGTTAGACTCTGGGCATGGAATCAGAGATCGGCGCACTATTTTTGGC
>JBAUOG010000295.1:0-25403 GCA_049579625.1 Bryobacteraceae bacterium | reverse complement strand
GGACAGGCCCTCTGGGTATTTTCAAAGCAACTGCTTCGCGCCGGAGTCTGTCGGACGCCTGCCAGCACTGAACCGCGCGCGTCAGCAAGCGGACCATCAAAAACACAAACGGCCCATTCATCTTTGTGAGTGGGCCGTCTGCT
Source organism: Bryobacteraceae bacterium (assembly GCA_049579625.1). GTDB lineage: Bacteria > Acidobacteriota > Terriglobia > Bryobacterales > Bryobacteraceae > CAJCIT01. The sequence continues at coordinate 25,260 of JBAUOG010000295.1, read as the reverse complement.
CCTACTGGTTTGAATGATTACTCTATGTCGCGCGGACGCTTCTTGCGATTGCGTTTACGGGCGAGGGCTTCCTTGGTGCGACGCTTTTCACCGGGCTTCAAATAGAACGAATGGCGCTTGATCTCTTTAACAATATCTTCTTGTTGGACCTTGCGCTTGAAGCGGCGAAGCGCACTCTCAAGGGTTTCACCGTCTTGAAGAACTACCTCTGCCAAGCTAAATCACCACCTTCCGCTTGGGCTACTGACTCGGCTCTGCAGAGTCTCTACCATTGTAAGGCATCGGCGGATCGCCTAAGCAGGTCATCAGGGCTTTTTCAGTCAACATCACGGGATTTGTTGACAGCCTCGACTTTCGCGAATCCTACCGGGGCGCGACGGTAACTCTCCGCCCCAGAGCCACGGAGCGCTTGCCCGGAAATTTACAGCAAAGTGGCGACTTCACTCATGCTCAGGTCCTGCGTGCGATTCCAGGCGGATCCCTGTGCCTCCACCACCGCGATCGCAGCCATATTCACGATGTCGTTCACCTCGGCCCCTCGTTGGAGAACATGGACAGGCTTCGAAAGACCCCTTAGTATCGGCCCGATTGCGTGCGCTCCACCGATCCGCGCCAGAAGCTTGTAGGCAATGTTGCTCGCCTCGAGACTGGGAAAGATCAATACATTTGCTCCCTCTCTCAACACGCTGAACGGGTAGGTTTCCTCAATGATTTGCGGAACCACGGCCGTGTCGGCTTGCATCTCGCCATCCACAATAAGCTCTGGCGATTGGCGCCGGATGATCCCTACAGCCTTACTGACCTTTTCGGCCGCCGGGTGCCGCGTGCTCCCAAAGTTAGAGAAGGAAAGCAAAGCAACACGGGGCTCCACATCAAACTCCCGGGCTAATTCGGCCGCACACAAGGCGATCTCCGCGAGATCCTCCGCCGACGGATCGATGTTTACGGTGCAGTCTGCCAGAAAGTACAGCCCGCCGTGACCGGTGATAAGGACGTAGAGTCCTGACACCTTGCTGATGCCTTCCCGCATTGCGATGATTTGCAAAGCGGGCCGGATTGTTTCCGGGTAGTGGCTGGTCAGCCCGGAAATGATGGCGTCGCTGTCTCCCAGGTGCACCATCAACGACCCGAAAATATTCGGGTTCGAGATCAGCTCTTCCGCCTCCTTTCGCGTAATCCCCTTGCGCTGGCGGAGCTGATAGAGTTCCTCGATGAGTAAAGCCCGGCGAGGGGACGCCGCCGGTTCCACGACCTCCACGCGGTCAAGGTGCAGGTGAAGTTCCGCGGCTCTGGTCCGAATCCTCTCCTCGTTCCCGAGCAGAATCGGTATCGCGATCTTCTCGTCAATCAGGATCTGGCATGCGCGGAGAATCTTGCTCTCCTCGCCCTCCGGAAAGACCACGCGTTTCGGCTTCGTTTGGGCCTTATGGATGATGACACGCATCACCCCCTGGGCGGTACCGAGTCGCCTCTCCAACTGGTCCTTGTATTCGCCGATATCGAGCTTTATGCGTGCGGCGCCCGTATCCATGGCCGCCCGCGCAACAGCCGATGCCACCCAGATCAGCACTCGCGGATCGAACGGCGTCGGGATGATGTAGTTTCGTCCAAACTCCAAACGATCGACGCCATATATTCGGCAAACAGAATCCGGCACGTCTTCCTTGGCAAGGTCGGCCAGCGCGCGGGTGGCCGCCAGTTTCATCTCATCGTTAATCGTGCTGGCGCGCACATCCAGCGCTCCACGGAAGATCGAGGGAAAGCCGAGGACGTTATTCACCTGGTTCGGAAAATCGGACCGCCCCGTAGCCATGATCAGGTCAGGCCGGGTTTGTACAGCCGTTGCGTACGCGATTTCGGGATCCGGGTTTGCCATCGCGAAGACGATCGGGTTCTGGGCCATCGTCAAAAGCATTTCAGGCGTGACGCAGTTGGCGGCGGAAAGGCCAAAAAACACGTCGGCGTTGCACATGGCATCCGCGAGGGTCCGTGCCTCGGTTTCAATGGCGAATCGCGCCTTGTACGGGTTCATCCCATCAACCCGTTCTTTCCTCAGAACGCCCTTGGTGTCGCACATCGTCACGTTTTCACGGCGAATTCCGAGCTTGATGTAGTGCTCGGCGCAGGCGATGGCCGCGGCGCCCGCCCCGTTGAAGACAACGTGAACCTGATCGATCTTCTTCCCCGCAATTTCCAGCGCGTTAAGCAACGCGGCTCCCGAAATGATCGCTGTCCCGTGTTGATCGTCGTGGAACACGGGAATACTCATTGTTCGGCGGAGTTCCTCTTCAATCTCGAAGCACTCGGGAGCCTTGATGTCTTCAAGATTGATACCTCCGAAGGTCGGCTCCAGCAATTGGCAGGCACGAATGACTTCCTTCGGGTCCTCGGTCGCAAGCTCGATATCGAAGACGTCGATATCTGCGAAGCGCTTGAATAGAACTCCTTTGCCTTCCATCACGGGCTTGCCTGCGGCGGCTCCTATGTTGCCCAGCCCCAGTACTGCTGTGCCGTTCGTTACGACCGCAACCAGGTTGGCCTTGGACGTGTATTTGTAAATAAGGTTAGGGTCGCGCTGGATCTCAAGACAGGGGACGGCAACTCCTGGAGTGTAGGCCAAACTCAGGTCTCGCTGTGTTAAACAAGGCTTTGTAGGCGTAACGGCGATTTTGCCGGCCGGTGATGATGAATGATATTCCAGAGCATCTTTGTCACGGATCATGGAGTGTCTCCTCGACATAGCTTTCAGCTTTGCCTCGGGTCACCTGCTCCTGAACTATGGGTGGCTCATCAACTGCACATCGCTGAGTGTCGGCGCTTGCGCCAAATCTGGTTCAGGATCGCAAGTTCCGGCACACCCTGATTCTACGCCCACAACAAAGTTTTTTCTTGCCCTCCGGGGTCCTAAGTGGGCACTTTTGAAAGTTCGGTCACGTATCGTTGTCACCCCCTCCCTGCGACGCCACAGCTCATTTCCGAACCGCGCGCGTCAGAGCGTGTGTGTAAACTCCAGCAAAGAACCGCGCGCGTCAGCAAGCGGATTCGCAGGTCGAGTCTGCCCATCTCCCGCCAACGGCTACCATACTACGTAGAACAATGCCGATCTCAACGCATCCCTTGGCTGAACCCAAAAGCGGCGGTCACGCAAGCGGACTTAAGAGGAGTTCATCGCGCCGCTTTTTTCAAACTGGCGGTGCTGCGCGGCTTGCGCTCGCGTCGTTGCTCTTCGCCTGGCTGATCTTCGGCGATGATCTTCAGGTCCCCGATTCACATCGCATGTGGCGCGATTACGCAGGTGCCGAGGACTCTTCCCAATACTCCGCGCTTACACAGATCAACCGATCGAATGTCAGTAAGCTGGAGACCGCTTGGATTTATCCAACCGGCGACACCAACAAGTACTTCTTCAATCCCATTGAAATCGATGGCCTGGTATATGTGCTCGCCAGGAACAATTCCATCGTGGCGCTCGATGCTTCAACGGGAAAAGAGGTTTGGGCCCACCAGACCGATCCGGCCACCAAACTCATAACCAACCGCGGAATCAACTACTGGGAAAGCAAGGACAGATCCGAGCGGCGCCTGCTGTTCGCTTGCAACAATCTCCTCCAAGCGATAGATGCTCGAACAGGGAAATCAATCCCGTCCTTCGGCAACCAAGGTGTTGTCGATCTGAGGGAAGGGCTGGGGCGCGATCCAAAATCGCTGTCGCTGGTTCAATCCACAATGCCCGGGCGAGTGTTCGAGAATTTCCTGATTCTGGGCTCAGCCACCAACGAAGGCTACGGGTCTGCGCCCGGTGATATTCGCGCGTACGACGTCCGAACAGGGCAGCTAGCCTGGACGTTCCACACGATTCCGCATCCCGGCGAGTTCGGATACGAGACGTGGCCGAAGGACGCGTGGAAAACGATTGGTGGCGCCAACAGTTGGACGGAATTCTCACTCGATGAGAAGCGCGGCATTGTCTACGTGCCGACCGCTAGCCCTAAGTACAACTTCTATGGCGCCAATCGAAAGGGAGCCAACTTGTTCGGCGACTGTCTGCTCGCGCTCGATGCCCGCACCGGGAAACGTCTTTGGCATTTTCAGATGGTTCACCACGACATTTGGGATTACGACAACGCGACGGCCCCGAAGCTTCTCACGGTGTGGCACGATGGAACGCTTGTTGATGCGGTGGCGCAGCCCGGTAAGGAGGGCTTTCTTTGGGTCTTTAATCGGGTCACAGGCGAGCCGCTATGGCCCGTTCAAGAACGTGCTGTGCCGAGGTCCGACATGCCGGGGGAAGAGGCGTGGCCAACCCAGCCGTTTCCGCTCAAACCGCCGCCATTCTCCCGCCAATCGTTCACCGCGGAAGACCTCAGTCCGTTCATAGAAGATCCGCAAGAGCGAGCTCGTCTGGTCGATGAAATCCGCAGCGCTCGCAACGATGGGCTCTTTACGCCCCCGGGACTCCGCAACACGGTTGAGATGCCGGGTAACAACGGCGGAGCCAACTGGGGAGGCGCCGCGGTCGACCCAGATAATGGCTACCTGTATCTGGTCTCCAAGGATCTTCCCTGCATGCTCAAGCTTGTACCTGATAAGACTCAACCGGCGTCGCCGAATGGTCCGCCACCATCAGTCACGGAGCCGACAACTACGCGGTACGTGAGCGGGTTTGGCTTCATGTTTACGAGCACCGGGCTCCCGCCCATTGCCCCGCCCTGGTCAACGCTGACCGCCTACGATCTCAACACGGGAACGATCAAATGGAAGATCCCACTCGGCGACGTTCCCGAGCTTGCTGCGAAGGGCGTTAAAGACACTGGCTCAGTCTTCCCGAAAGTGGGTCCGGTTGTGACGGCGAGTGGTCTCATCTTTATCGCCACTCGAGACCGAAAGGTTCGTGCGTTCGACCAGGACACGGGCAAGGTGCTCTGGGAGACCGAGTTGGACATGGCGCTCGAAGGGATCCCAGCCGTTTACGAATACCAAGGAAGGGAATACCTGGTCGTTTGCGCTGCCGCTCAAGCAGCCGTGAATCCGGCATTGCAAGGCAAAATACACGGCTCCTACGTCGCGTTCACGTTGCCGAAAAGCGCAACCGGCGCCGGTGCCCAAACGCCGGTGCCGTGACAAGCGCAACAACGGCGGCTTCGGAAATTCGGTCACGTATCGTTGTCAACCACTCCCTTCAACGTCACAGCTCCTTTCCGAGCCGCGCGCGTCAGAGTCTGCGTGAAAACCCGGTAACCCTTTCTTGCAAAGAAGCGACTAAAGAGGATGGGCTGATCCCGATCCCGCGCACGGATCCTTAGAGCCGCTATTTGCCGCGGCGTGGGGGCTTTTGTTTGGGCTACGCGGCGGAACTCGCGGTCTCTGACGATCACTTGATTGTGGGGCAGCGGGTGCATCAGGCGACCAATGATAACGGCTCCTTGGAAGCGATGCCCGATGCGGTGGAAGAGGTGAGCGGCGAACGGACCGGCGCGGTGATGGCGGATGCCGGCTACTATTCGATGGAACAGATTCAGGCGGTGGAGCAGCGCGGTATTGAGGTGTAAACGGACCGGTTGATGGCGACGGAGTTGGCGGGCCTTCTCATGGAAGCCGCGACCGTGAGACTGAGGGAGCGAGCGCAAAGCTTCGGAAACTCGATAACGACGGAGCGAAACTCTCCGGGTACCTGCAGAGCAACCGAGCGCTTAGCTCTCCGCCCCGGAGCCAGCAAGCGGATGCTAACGGAACTATGACCGGCTTGAAACGGATCTCCCACCCCATCCGCAATCCCCGCCACGATAAGGTGGATATATGGGATCTGTACATTTTATCGGCATGGCCGCACTGGTAGCCTTGGCATTCGCCGGCAACTTCGCTACGCCGCAGGGAAATCAACCCGATCCCTGGACATCGGAGCAGCTCATGATGCCGGAAGCGCTCGCCAAACAGCTGGCGCCGGGTGCTAAGCCGCCCGTGATCATCTCCGTTGCCTTCCCCGTGCTCTACCGCAACCGGCATATCGAGACGGCCGTGTTCGCGGGGCCCGGGCGCGATCCCGAGGGCATCACCGCGTTGAAAGCTGCCGTGAAGGATTTGCCAAAGGATACCGAGATCGTCATCTATTGCGGCTGCTGTCCCATGGACCATTGCCCCAATTTGCGTCCGGCCTTCGCTGCGCTCAAGGAGCTGGGCTTCACCAGAATACACGCTCTCAGCATTCCCACCAACTTCAACACCGACTGGGTGACGAAGGGATATCCCGTGGCGCCGCCGGTGGCGCCAACGAATGGCCGCTAGAACTGATTTTCAGATGTTAGGATGACCACATCACTATGACGAAGTCGCGGCGGGCATTTCTCGGACAGGTCGCAACCGGACTAGGCACTTTGGCCTCGGTGCCGCGCAACGTTTTGGGCGCGAATGAGCGGATTCGCGTGGCGATCATCGGCTACGGCGACCGCGGTTCACAGATCGCCCAGGAAGCCATCGATTGCCCCAACACCGAGTTCGTCGCTGTCACGGATGTCTACACCGCCCAGTTGGAACTGGCCAAGTCGCGCATCCCGGGCGTGAAAACATACTTCGACCACCGGCTAATGCTGGAAGACAACTCCATCGATGCGGTTCTCATCGCGACGCCCCAGCATTTACACTGCGAACATTTCGTCGATTCCATACACGCCGGAAAGCATGTCTACCAGGAAAAGACCATGGCCTTCACGGTGGAGCACGCCAAGCGCATGCGCGCCGCCTATTTGCCGGTTAAAGGCAAGCAGACCGTCCAGGTGGGGCATCAGAGCTGTTCGCTCGGCCAGGTTAACGACGCGCTGGAGTTCTTGCGAGACAACAAGGTGGGCCGCATCACCGCCATCGACGCGATGATGTATCGCAACACACCGCATGGCAAGCCGCAGTGGGCCAGGCCGCTGAACGCCACCATGAATCCCGAGAACATTCTCTGGAATAAGTTTCTGGGCGAGGCTCCGAAAGTCGAATTCGACGCCAATCGCTATCGCAACTGGCGTTTCTTTTGGGACTACTCTGGCGGCAATGTCTACGAGAACATGTGCCACCAGGTTTCCTTCTGGTATAAAGTCCTGGGGCTCGATGCGCCGTCGGCGGTCACGATGACCGGAGGCCTGTATCTCTGGCAGGATGGCCGGGAAGTGCCCGACACCATGAATGTCTCGATGCAACAGCCCGAGGAAATCCTCTTCAGTTGGGTCTCCGGTTTTGGCAACGCCAGTCCCGGCGTTACCGAGCAAGTGTTGGGCACGGATGGCACCATCTTCAAGGGCCAGCAGATACGCTACGCGCCCGAGCCCGTGAATCGCCCCAAAGCGGATGCCTTGACCGGACAAACGCCCACGCCCCCGCGCGCGCATATGCAGAACTTCCTCGACTGCATTCGCGCCGGCCGCGAAACCAATTGCCCCTTTGAGCTCGGCTTCAAAGTTTCAATCGCCTGCCGTATGTCCGTGGATAGTTACCGCTTGAAGCGCACGTTGCAGTGGGATCGCCAAAAAGAAGAGATCGTCTGACCGGGCGAAATCGGAACGGAGACTCGGCGCGCCGGCTAGGGTGCGGCCGGCACAACTATGGATTTTGAATTCAGCGCGGAGCAGATACAGCTCCGCAAGATGGTGCGGGAGTTTGCGGAATCGGAGATTCGCCCGCATGTGCTCGAGTGGGACGAAGAACAAATCTTCCCGCTGGAGCAGATCAAGAAGGCCGGCACGCTGGGCTTCTTGGGCGCCATCTTTCCCGAGGACCTCGGTGGCTCGGAGATGGGCTACATCGATTACTCGATCATCATTGAAGAACTGGCCCGCGTCGATCCGAGCGTCGCGCTGATCGTGGCAGCGCACAATTCGCTGTGCACGAACCACATCTATCTCGCGGGCAACGAGGAACAGAAGCGGAAGTATATTCCGAAGCTGGCGACCGGTGAATGGATCGGTTGCTGGTCGCTGACCGAACCCGAGGCGGGCTCGGATGCCGGCGGAACGCGAAGCACCGCTGTCTACCGCGGCGATGAATGGGTTCTCAACGGGGGCAAGACCTTCACCACGAATGCGCATTACGCGCACGTGTGTGTGGCCATGGCGGTGACTGACCGAGCGGCCTCACAGCACGGCATCTCGGCTTTCATCCTGGAAACCGGTACGCCCGGATTCCGCGTCGGGAAAAAGGAAAACAAGCTGGGTATGCGCGCCAGCGCGACCGGTGAAGTGCTGTTTCACGATTGCCGCTTGCCGCGGGAACAACTGCTGGGCAAGCCGGGCGAAGGTTTCGTCGACAGCCTGCGGATTCTGGATGGCGGACGCATCTCCATCGCCGCGTTGGCCATCGGTCTGGCCCAAGGCGCCTACGAGGCAGCCTTGTGGTATTCGAAACAGCGCAAGCAGTTTGGCCGGCCCATCTCGGAGTTCCAAGCGATCCAGCACAAGCTGGCAGATATGGCGACTTCGATTGAGGCTGCGCGGCTGCTTACCTATCGGGCAGGCGCGTTGAAGGACCAGGGCAAGCGCGTGACGAAAGAGTCGGCCATGGCGAAGCTGTTTGCCTCGGAAATGGCCGTCCGGGTGGCGGATGAAGCGCTCCAGATACACGGTGGCTATGGCTTCATCAAGGACTACCCTGTGGAGAAGTTCTATCGCGATGTGAAGCTGTGCACCATCGGCGAAGGCACCAGCGAGATACAACGCCTGGTGATCGCGAGGCAGCTGCTGAAGGAGTAGCCGTGGATGGATCTACGAGTGGGGAGTTGGCTGTGCTGCATCTGGGTTGCAGTAGCCGAGTTTGAAGAGGAATTGGCGCTCGCGACCCAGTTCTACCTGGCCGCCAAGAAAGAGAACAGGCCCGTGGACCCGTGCGGATTGGGCTTCGAATTTTCAATCAGCGAAGTCGAGCGTCACGCCGAGGCTCAGATCCACCACCAAACCATCGCCAAGATGAAACGCGCCTCCTGATTGGGTCTTTTCCCCGGTCGAAAATCGAGACTTTCCAGAAAAGCAAATTGGGAGAAGCAAATGGGGACAGCAAATGGGGCCAGAGTTTAACTCCGATACTCCAGAGCCTCCCCTGAGATACCTTCCGGGGCAAGGGACGCCAGCTAATGTCCATCTCTTAACCCCTGGCGACCCCGCGGAGTTGGCCCAATCATCCGTTTTGCCCGGCGGACAGCTCTGCGGCGCGACCCAGCGAAACGGTCCTTTCGCGGATTAGTTCCAAAGCGATTGGTTTTGCCGCTTCCTGCGATATGTAAGCTGGATCGAACCTGGCAGCGGACACGAGATCGGCCGGCAGTTCGACGTTTGCGGCCGCCATAGTTCCAAGCTAGCGCAACGTTGAGCGGTGTGGCAAAAATGGACAGCTTTTGGGGTCGTGATTATCGGACCGGGTAGAACGGCCTTTGCCCCGAGACACTTCATTAAGGCTAACTAATGACCTCTCGGACGAGTACTCTTCGGTGAATGCTGCTGAATGTCAGGTAACAGGGGGATCGCTCAAGGGGGATTTCAGCGGAGCGCTTTGAAATCCCTCTTGCGGGGGGAGCCGCGACATCGATGTCTGTGGCGCCGTTTGCTGGCGCGCCGCGTGCGCGGCGTGGAGGGAACCCGCCCGCCCGACTTTCCCCTGGGAAGGGAAACGGGAACGGGGGACCGACTTCGAGGCTGCCGCAGAATGCGGCTTCCGGTATTGGTGGGGAAAGGCTGCATAAATTCCAGGATTGAATTATTGCGGCCCATAGCTGAGAACTGGTACCAACACGGCCGTCTTCTGAAATTGTTTGACAATTTAGTCCAAAAAGAAATCGTTGCCGGAGAGCTTGTCATCGCGCCAGACCTCAGCTTTCGAGCCAATCCGCATACTGAACATGGTTTCAAGCGACTTATGAAACCGGCTCACCCTGCCTTTGTCTGCCGCCGACAACTCCTCTGGTGTCGTGAGAAAAGAGCGAAAATGTGATGCGGGGTTCGGAGGACTGACATAACCAACCTCCTTAGATTCAACATCCTGGAGTGAACCAAGCAGAATTGTTAGTGACGACTAACTTTATTTTTTTCTTTTATATGCTGTCGTTTTGCGTTATTCTGTCTGCGCATTTTCACTCTACGAGTCGAACCGGCGAACTTTGTTGCAGTTCCATGAGCCGGAAGGAGGATGGTGAAGGGGCGAATCCTACTGCTCAACTTGGCTCCAGAAGCCGGGCTCGCAGGACGGCTGTCGACTACCCTGCAATCGGAATTGTTTGGGCTGACTTCGCCGCCCACGCCAATCGTTGTAGCGCTGGAGTTCGCCTCGTGCCGGAGCATTTTTCAATTGCTGGAGTGCGGACACGAGCACTGATCCCGAGTTAGGCGATGATTCCATCAATTCACTAATTCTGGAGCGGGTCCGCCGGTAATGAAAGCTTTCTTAAAGCGCCAACAGTGGTTCAGCGATCTTGACTCCTGGCCCGCGGACGCGGATCTGGGCTTGCTGCGCGTGGAGCGAGCTATGGGGCGGGGGACAAAGGTGTGCAACTCCGTGTTGTTGCAAGCGACTTGGCTTGGCGCTCCCAGGACGCCGCGAGTCCCCATGCGGAATCGGCGAAAAATGCGTTGCAGCACGGCGGCAGGCGCCAGTTCGCTTGCGGCGCGCGATAGAGGATTTCGTCTTTTTTTCGCGGGTAGCTTGGGCGGCGCTGCGATTTCCCAGCTTCGAAGGGCGCGCTCGCCCGTCAAGAGATCGAACTAAGAAACAGCTTACTGTGTAAATTCTCGATGAGGGCGGATATGCATGCAGGGATTCGTGTTTGGGTGATTGAGGAACGCGAGCGTTTGGCAGCGAACATTCGAAGCGAATGCCCGGATCTCAGCGTTACCGTCGTGCGCCGCGAAAGGATAGCGTCCCCCTCGCATGTGCCTAACCTCGCGGTGGTGGATGCCGCCGAGCGGCGGTCGGCTTGTTTATCGATTCGCGAAATGCGCAGCCATTACCCTGCGGTGCCAGTGCTTGTTGTGTCGCCCGCGTCGCCGTCGGAACCGCTGCCCGAGGACATCGACGATTTTGTCATCCAACCTTTCCAGCCGGGGGAACTGCGCTTGCGCCTGGCCCGCCTGTCGGGCGTTGAATCGGAGAAGGCTGGCTTCTCCAACGTCGACGCCATAAACGAAATCCGCCTTAAGTATCGCCTGGATGCCGTGATTGGCGAGAGCTCCGCCCTCCGCGAAGCCATCCGCAAAGTGCCGCGATTGGGCGCATCGGAAGCCAACGTCCTTGTCACCGGCGAAACGGGAACGGGCAAAGAGCTTTTTGCGCGCGCCATCCATTACGCCAGCGCGCGCCGCGCGCACCCTTTCGTGCCCGTCAACTGTGGGGCGCTTCCGGACACGCTCTTTGAAAATGAGTTGTTCGGTCACGAGAAAGGCGCCTATACGGATGCCTCTGCGGCCGGCGCCGGTTTACTTGACGTGGCAAGTGGGGGATCGCTCTTCCTCGACGAAGTCAATTCGCTCAGCCTTGCCAGCCAGTCGAAACTGTTGCGTGTGCTACAGGACCGTGAATACCGGCCCCTTGGGTCGCAGCGCGTGGTGAAGGCGAACGTCCGGATCATCGCCGCCACGAATAAGCCGTTGGCGGAGCGCGTTTCGGCCCGCGAGTTCCGTGCCGACTTGTACTACCGGCTCAACGTTTTGGTGTTGCGCCTGCCTTCTCTCGCCGAGCGCCGTAGCGATATTCCGGTTCTGGCTAGACACTTTCTCACGCGGTATTCCAAGGATTACCGGAAGCCCGCCCCGAAGCTCTCGGCCGAAGCCGTCCGACGGCTAACGGAGTACCCCTGGCCAGGCAACGTTCGCGAACTCGAATCCGCCGTCCAGCGCGCGGTGGTGCTGTCGGATGCGTCCGTGCTGGACGCCCTTTCCTTCGATTTGTCTCCCGGGGAAGCCCAGTCGCCCACGGCCCTAAAGGGATCCTCCCTTCCCATCGAAGATGCAGTCTACGAATTCGAACGCGAGTACCTGGCCAGTTTGCTCTCCAGCCATGACGGCAACATCACGCGTGCGGCTCGGGCTTCGGGCAAAGACCGGCGCACCTTTCAGCGCCTGCTTCGCCGGCACGGCATCCCAGGCAAGGCTTTGGCGTCCGAACAGCGGATAGCCGCGGCATCGGTCTGCGGCGATTATGCCGCGTCTCGCCGGCGTTTCGATGCTGGATAACGGTTCGTTCGTGGCATCTTGGTTGCACCACAGGCGTGCCGGGACGATCTTGACCGACCCCGTAACCATGGCTGAAAGGGACATCGTGCGCTACCTGTTAGTGCATCAGGATGCGAGGGACACTATGGAGGGGATCGTGCAATGGTGGTTGCCGCAGTCCCGAGAATACGGTCTGGCGGAGATCCGCGCAGCGCTGCTCCGGCTGGAGCGCCGCGGGTTTATCCGTATCTGGAAGACGGTATCAGCCCGAGAGCTTTATGGCCTCTGCCCTGGTGATCAGGGCCGGTCCCTTGAAGATTAACCTCGAAAGCCTCGACCAATTCACACTTTGGGGCCAAGCCTTCCGCATCCATGAGCGCGCGACGCCCAGCCGCGATGAACATTCCTTCAACGCGGGCGTTTCCCGCTCCCGCATCGACGATGCTGGGGGAAGAGGTGCGCATTAAGGCTTCACGATAGTCTGCCGTCATTCGGAAACCGTCTGGCTCGAAATCGCGCCCCCTTTGACCCGGCCGTCCGACCCAGCGCTGCGGCGAATCCGCCGCAGGGTTTCCTCGATGCGAAAACAGCACTTGGGGTCTAAAGATGCGGCGGATTGGCCGCACCGCTCCAGCCCCGCTGACAAAAACAAAGGAATCTCATCGCGGCCTTCGAATTGCAAATCAAGTAAAAACCCCGGTGTTCGCCCTTAGAACGATCTCTCTAAACGGCGGGTGAGTGCATTCGCTGATGTGGTCCCTTTGCGCACTTCTGGATGACTCCGGGAATTGGCCCGCTGGAGTCGTCAGTTTGTGACGGCGAACTGGGAAAAGGAGCGAGACATGGGTGTGATAATCAAGAACCTAAGTTCGAGGCCGCTGTACGTACCCCTTCACAACGGACAGAGTATCAGGCTCGCAGCGGGTGCTTCGGCTTGCGTGGACGATGTCTTGGTCAAAGACAGTGTCACTGTCGAGAAGCTTGTACAGCAACGGGTGATTGCTATCGACGCCAAGGCGGACAACGCGGAACCGGCGAAATCTGAAACCACCAAGCCAAAAAAAGCAGCGAGCGACGGGCCGCAAACGCGCTGATGTCGCCAGCTAAAGAGATGCGATCGAAATCAAGGAAAGGATGGGGACGATGCCTACACTAACTTATCCGGGCGTGTACATTCAGGAGGTTTCCAGCGGGGTGCGACCGATCGCGGTCGCCAGCACATCCACAGCCGCATTCGTCGGTTTGGCGCAGATGGGGCCATCGGTGCCGACGCGTGTCACGAATTGGACCGAGTTTCAGCGTTCGTTCGGAACTTTCAACAACGACGGCTACCTAGCATACGGCGTGTTCCAGTTCTTCAACAACGGCGGCCAGCAGTGCTACATCGTCCGCGTGGTCCGCTCAGACGCGGCGACCGCCAATGTCACAGTGCAGAATCGGGCTAACCCTGCGGTCAATGGGCTGACTTTCTCGGCGAAGAATTCGGGAGCCTGGGGCAATTTCCTTTATCTGCAGATCGAGGATGGCACGGCCGATCCGGGAAACGGTTTCAAACTCAGCGTGCGGCAGCAAACCGATCCCAGCGTGGTGCCGGCGAACTTCGCCAATATCACTCCGCTAGAGGTATTCGACAACCTCAGCATGAATTCCGCCGATCCCAACTACGTCGTGACGGTGCTGACGCAGAATTCAAACTTCATCACTGCGCAGGTGTTGGCGACCAACACCTCCACGCAGAGGGGGTTTCATCGCGGCGGGTTTGGCCCGGTGTTGCCTCTGAACGCGAACAACAGTTTCCAAATCAGTCTCGACAACGACGGTTACCAGGTGGTGACGCTCCCGGCGGCGGCTACGGCCTCGACGAATCTCTCTGACATCGCGACGGCAATCCAGACTATCGTCACCGCTTTCACGCCGAAAAAGACGTCTACGTCGGCGGCGGCCTTCACAGGATTCACCTGCACAGTGGATACGGTAAGCGGCCAGTCGCGTTTACTGCTACAGTCGGGAACGAACAGCGCCACTTCCGCCGTGGACATCCAGGCGGCTTCCGCCAACGACGCCACGTCGATGTTGAAGCTGGGAGCTGCCAACGGAGGCGTTTCACAAGACGGCAACGCGGTGCAGCGTCCTGCCGCGGCCTCCGTGGTGCAAATAGGCGATAACGCCATTGCGGCGCCGGTCACCGCCGTCACGCTCGGCTCCGACGGCACGGCGACTCTTACCGAGCAGTCCTTCGCCAACGCCTTTCCGCTGCTGGACAACATCACCGACTTCAGCGTTCTGGCCGTTCCCGGCGAGAGTACGGCGGCGATGGCGGACCTGGGCATGGGCTATTGCTCCAATCGTCCGCTTCAAGACGTTTTCTACATAGGCGAGGTTGCCTCCACCGATACCACGGCCGACGAGGCTGTCGCCTTTCGCAACCGGCTAACGACGGCGAACTCTTACGGCGCGATCTATTTCCCGTGGGTCCAGGCGCTCGACCCGACGGGCGCCTCGTCACAACCGATTTTGCTGCCTCCTTCGGGATATATCGCCGGATTGTACGCCCGAATCGACGGCACCCGTGGGGTCTGGAAAGCTCCTGCTGGAACTGAAGCCAGCCTTAATGGCGTGGTGGGGCTAGCGGCGAACTTGAGCGATGTTCAACACGGAATTCTCAATCCGATCAGCATAAATGCGATTCGCCAGTTCGCCGGTTCGGGCATCGTTTCCTTCGGCGCGCGCACTATCGCTTCGGATGTTGAGTGGAAGTACGTCCCTGTACGCCGCACCGCGATCATGCTGCGCGTCAGCATTTACTACGGCATTCAGTGGGCGGTCTTCGAGCCCAACGACGAGCCGCTTTGGTCCGAGCTGCGGCTGAACATTGGCTCCTTCATGACCACGCTCTTCCGCCAAGGCGCGTTCCAGGGATCGACGCCCTCGCAAGCTTTCTTCGTGAAGTGCGACAGCGAAACCACCACGCAGGCGGACATCGACAACGGCGTCGTCAACATTCTGATCGGATTCGCTCCGTTGAAACCCGCGGAGTTCGTGGTGGTTAAGATCAGCCAGACGGCAGGACAGGCATCTGCCTGATTGGGGCCGCAGAAAAGGAGAAGTTTAGATGCCTAAATTCACCGTTAATTCAACTCGATTCGATCCGTACCTGGGCTTCAGATTTAAGCTCAAGTGGGACGGCCAGTACGTGGCCGGATTGAATAAATGCAGCGCTTTGAAACGGACCACCGAGGTGACGCCTTGGTATGAAGGCGGCGACTCCAGCGGTCCGCACCAGATTCCGGGCAAGACAAAATACGATCCCATCACCTTGGAGGCGGGCGTTACCTACGACACAACATTTGAAGACTGGGCCAACAAGGTAAACAACTTTCAGGGAGACGCCTCCAGTTCGCTTGCCACGTTTCGCAAAAATATCACGATCGAGGTCTACAACACCGAAGGGACAAAGATCCTTGCCTATAACGTATACCGCTCCTGGCCTTCCGAGTATCAGGCTTTGCCCCAATTAGATGCCTCGGGTAATGCCGTGATGATAACTACGCTGAAGCTCGAGAACGAAGGTTGGGAACGCGATGCCTCCGTGACCGAAAGTAAGGAGTTCTGAACGGCGCCCGGGTAGCGGAAGTAAAAGTCATGGGTGTGACGACAGGAGTACTGCCGGGAGGATATTGGGATCCGGCCGGGGTGTTGCACCGCGAGTTTGAGTTATCCGTGTTGACCGGACGCGACGAGGAGTTGCTGGCGCAAACGACGTATGACGGGACAGCGACTGTGGTCACCGCGCTTCTCAGCCGCGCCGTACGGAGGCTTGGCGCTATACATCCGGTCGGTGAGGATGTCGCGCGGGAATTGCTGGTCGCGGACCGGCAGTATCTCCTGCTCAAATTGCGCCAATGTACTTTCGGTGACATGGTCAGGGCGAACCTTTTTTGCCCCTGGCCCAATTGTGGCAACCGGGTATCGATGGAATTCAAGATCGATGACTTACCGGTCGAAGAACCGAGCGAGCGGGCGCCCTTCTACACGATGACGCTCTCATTGCAGGCCGCCGACGTCGAACCAGAGGCGCCAAACGATGAGTCGCGGCGACAGGTGCGATTCCGGCTTCCTAACGGCGCCGACCAGGAGGCCTTGTCTCTCTTACTAGCCAGGAACGAAGCGGAGGCGCTGTCGCTGCTGCTGGCGCGCACGATTCAAAACCTCGGCAAGGCATCGTCCCCGAGCGTGGAAGATGTAACCGCAATGTCGTCGATGGCTCGGGCTGAGATTGAAGCAGAGATGGAACGCGTCGCTCCCAAAGTTGAACTGAATATCGAGACCACATGCCCGGAATGCGGCCGTGGATTTCTCGTTCCGTTTGATCTGCAGCGCTTCTTTTTCGGAGAGTTGCGGACCGATGTGGACCTCCTCTACCGGCAGGTGCATTACCTTGCCTATCACTATCACTGGGCCGAGAACGAAATCATGACCATGCCCGGCAGCAAGCGGCAGAAATATGTCGAATTGCTTGCCGAGGAAATCGAGAGGCTGAATGATGGCGCCTAAGGTCAAATCCAGCGGTAAGGGCTATCTGTGGCGTTCTCTGGCTTGGGCCGTGGAGCCTTTCTATTTCCGCAGTAGGGTACGGGCGCTGCTGGGATTGCCTGATACCGGCGGCGTCCAGATGAACTTCCCACAACCGCTGCCGTTTGGAGGATTCACCTATGCAATTCCGCAATTCTCCGGCCTCGTCGAGATTCCGGACAAGTCTATAGGAGCCGCACGGAGATCAAGTCAAACATCGCAGACGTTCCTACCCGATTTGGCGGCAGCCCCGCCGCGCACGGGTCGGGAATTTCAGTCGCTAAGCGTGACAAGGCCTGTGTCAGCAGTTGTGCCTTCCAATCCGGCGCTAGGTGCCCCGGCCAAGGAATCGCACGCGTTAGCCCGAACCGGGTCCAGAATGCCAGTGACGGCTGAAGCACAACCCGAGACTTCCGCCGGTCAGAGAAAAACCGAAGGAACCCCCAGCACGCCGCCTGCGCCTCTTCCAGCAGAGAGGCGGGCTGCGATTTTAGACGATCTTTCTATAACCGGGAGAAACCAGATCCTCCCGGCTCTTCGGCGGGACCTCCAGCGACCCGAAGCGCTAAAGAGGGGTGAACCTGTGGCCTCCCCGCGTGCTCACACGGGTGGCGGCACCGCTGGGCGCGGTGAACAACCTTCCACAGCGGCCGGGATAAGCAGCGACAGCGCCACCGCTGTACAGTCGCCGAGTTTGTCAATCGAAATGCCAGCGCTAAAGGATCCGCCAGCGAGCCAGGCAGATCAACCGATCGTCTCTGCTCCGTTAGGCGTCACGATACCGCCACAATCGACGATCATGCAGAGCCGCCTGGGCCCATCGGAAGCTAACCAAGCTCGCAAAATACATCCTCTGAGCGTGTCCGCCTTTCGCACCCAATCCCTGGTTGCGAAGTCGCTCCTGCATCAGGAAGAAGCCGGTATGGCGCCAGCGCGGAACGAACCGCGGCGAGCCAGCGGCCATCGCAGGTTCGCGGAAACGACGCAGGAGGTTCCCGCAGAAACACCCGTTACGCGCCCAGCGCCTGCCGCGCCCGAGGCGCCTCCCATTGTCATCGTCAACCAGAGCTCCGAAACACCCGCGGCTGCCTTCTGGGAGCGGCGTTATCTGAGCCACCTGCACCTAAGGATCCGGCGATGAGCGCATCCTCCGCGCTGGGTCTGGTGAGTTCGTCGCTCCGCAATTTGCTGCTGGGAAAAATGCAGCTAAACCCAGCGGTACCAGTGACCATCCTGGCGCCGGACGAGGCGGGAGGAGACGAGCGCATTAATCTGTTCCTCTATAAGGTCGAGGAAAACTCGTTCCTGAAGAACGAAGACTGGACCGTAAATCCGAAGAACACGAGCCAGTTAGTTCCGCCGCCACTCTCGCTCAATCTTTTTTACTTGATGACGCCGTACGCGAAGAACGATCCTCAGACAGGCAACGCCACCGCCCACGAAATTCTTGGCGAAGCCATGCGCGTCTTCTATGAGAACCCGGTGATCCCGGACACGTTTCTGGATCCGGATCTTCAGGACGCCAGAGAGCAGTTCAAGATCATCTTCAACGCGATCGACCCTGATGAGTTGGGCCGTTTGTGGACTACCTTCGCCCAGCCCTTTCGGCTTTCGGTTCGCTACCAGATCTCGACGGTACAAGTCGACATGTCGGCAGCGCAACAGCAGGCCTTGCCGAATCGCGTGCGGACCGTCGGCGTTCCGCGCGTCCAAGCGCCTTACCAGCCGCCGATGGTGTCGGGCATGACGCCGGCGAGCGGGGCGGCGGGCGCCGTGCTCACCTTCACCGGTCAGAACCTCTCCGGATGGCAAGCAACCGTTTCGCTGGGCGGAGTGAGTTTACTCGCCAGCCAGCCCTTGACCAGCGATATATTCACTGCCACTGTCCCCGCAGGCACGGCCACGGGTTTCTACACTGTGCTCGTGGATATTTCCGCCCTCTTACGTCGCACTTTCCTATTCGAGGTGACGGCATGACGCCGAGTTCCCCTCCCTATCGCGACTACCGCGAGCATCTCGCCGACGAGTTACGCCGCCTTGACCGGCTACTTCACCGCTCGATCCGAAGCCAATCCGCACAAGCTATCTCCGAAGATCAGGCTGCGCGAGCGATTTATATTTCTCCGGTTGAGGTGGAATGGCTGCTCGAGACGGACGAAAAGCAGAGCGCTGACTCCGCCAACGTGACCGAGCAAGCGGAGCTAGAGAGACTGCGCGCTGAAATCGACGAACGCATAGCCAGCAGCCGCGCGGAAGGGGTCTTCCTGCCGCTCGCGCAATTATGCGATCTATTTGAGCTTTCGGGCTTCGAGCGCGATGCCATCCTCATATGCCTGGCTCCGGAACTGCGGCGCAAGTACGACCGCCTCTACGCCTTCGTTCAGGACGACATCACCCGCAAGCGTCCCAGCGTCGACCTGGTGCTGCAACTGCTGTGCAACAACGAAGCCCATCGCTGGAACGCCCGCTGCATATTCTCGGAAGGGGCAACTCTGCTGCGCGCCGGACTGCTGGAGAAGGTATCCGATCCGCACAGCCCCTCGGGATCGAGCGGGCTCGCGGAGTTTCTCAAGCTGGACCCGCGGATGTGCGAGTTCTTGCTCGGTGGCGACCACATCGACGCACGCCTTGCCGGACAGGTTCGGGTGTGGCGGCCGGGAGCCTCCGAGCGTTACGTGCCGGTCGATTGCGAAATCGTGGCCGGCTTGCGAAGGCTCATCGCGCGGCAGCTTGCTCCCGACAATCCGCAACGGCGCAAGCTTGTTCTCCACTTGCACGGCCCGCAAGGAGCCGGCAAACGCGAGCTTGCGTTATACCTCTGCCGCGAATTTGGCTGTCCCTTGTTGCAGACCGACGCGGAATTGCTGCTGGCCAGTGGATCGCAGGCTGAAAGCCTGCTGCGGCTCATTTTCCGGGAGGCGTTGTTCCTGCAAGCTGCCGTCTTCATCGAACGCGCGGAGGCTCTGCTGCAGGAGCCGGCACGGCGACTGCTAAACGCGCTGGAAGTCGCTATGGCCGAGTACGGCCATCTGGTGTTCCTGAGCGCTGCCAGGCCCTGGGCAGACCGGCCGCAACTTCCTGGCTGCGCTTTCTACTCGGCCGAGGTTGCTTTGCCTGACGTTCCCATCCGAGCGGAGGTGTGGAAGCGCGCGCTCCAAGAGAAAACGCCGGAAGCGGCAACGTGGGCGATGCCTCTGGCGTCGCAGTTCCGTCTGACGCCTGGACAAATCGAAGCGGCCGTCGAGTCAGCCCAGACAGTGAAGCTCATGGATCCCGACTCCGCGCCGATGCTGTTCACCGATCTCACCGCCGCATGCCGGCGCCAACCGAACCTGAGGTTGGGCGATCTGGCTATCAAAATCGAACCTCGGGCCAGCTGGGACGAACTCATTCTGCCGCAGGATAAGATTGTTCACCTGCGCGAGATATGCAGTCATTTCCGGCATCGCTATCGCGTCTTGTGCGAATGGGGTTATGGGAAGAGGCTGAGCTACGGAAAAGGGCTGAGCGCGATTTTTAGCGGCCCCTCCGGCACTGGCAAAACAATGGCGGCCGAGGTGCTCGCTCGCGAACTGGATGTGGATTTGTACAAGGTGGACCTCTCGGGCGTAGTGAGCAAGTACCTCGGTGAAACCGAGAAGAATCTTCGGCGAATCTTCGAAGAAGCTGAAGCCAGCAACGCCATCCTCTTCTTCGATGAGGCGGACGCCTTATTCGGCAAACGCACCAAGGTTGCGGACGCGCACGACCGCTACGCGAATGTCGAGACCAGCTACCTCCTGCAAAAGATGGAAGAGTACGAGGGAGTGGTGATCCTGGCCACCAACCTCTCCGAAAACATGGACGACGCGTTTACTCGCCGCATCCGGTTCATCGTCGAGTTTCCGTTTCCCGACGAGGCCAATCGTCTTCGCATTTGGAAAACCCATCTCGCGGGCGGCGCGCGGGAAGGCGAACTCGATCTGGGCGCGCTAGCGCGGGAATTCAATTTGTCCGGCGGCCACATCCGGAACATTGCCTTGGCGGCTGCATTCTCCGCCGCCAGCGAAGGCAGCACGATCCGTTTGCACCACATTCTTCACGGCACGCGCCGGGAATTCGAGAAACTCGGCCGCAAGTGGCGCGATAACAATTCGCGCTTGGCGGCGGCAGGCGATTGATATGGCTCATATGCACAAAGCTCTCTCCCCGTACTCTCGCGATCCAAAGGTCTTGGCTCAGAGCGCCAAGATCTATTCCCGGGGCAAGACTCCGGAAGTGACTCGCAGCGGCGCGATTACCGAGCTGGACGTGAAGCCCGGCGGACCGGAACTGGCCGCGCGCCATGTGAGAGAGCTTCACCGAAGCGGAGGCGCATCCGGCATGCTCGACGCTCTCCGCGGCTTGCAAATCACGCGCGGCAATCAGTTCGTGGGGCAAATGTTTCATCACGACGCGGGGATGAAGGATCTTATCCAGTCACCAACGACGCCAGCGGCTGTTCAGACGGCTCTGGAGTCCAACGAAACCGGACGTCCTATTCCGACCGAACAGCGCGACCAGTTCGCGCGCGCCACCGGTCACGATCCCTCCGCTGTCCGCCTATTCGACAACGCGGCAGCCCATGACGCAGCCAGCGCCGTCGGCGCGCGAGCGTTCACCGTGGGCCAGCGTATCTTTTTTAATCGTGGTGAGTACAACCCAGCGAGGGAATCGGGCAACGAACTCTTAATGCATGAGCTGGCGCATACCGTGCAGCAAAAGGGCTCGGTCATGCAGGAGGCGCGAAAGCTGGACGTCTCCACGCCTGGTGACGCCCACGAGCGGCAGGCGGAAAACGTGGCTCAAACCGTCTCGCGAAACGCGCGCAAGGCCGCGGGCAGCGATGGAGATGCAAAGGACGAGCAAGTGGCCGGTAAGGAAGGAGTCCAGGTGGGTTCCCTGTCTAACGCCCGCATCCAACGAGCTATTACCTTTACCACCGCGGACCATGCCCCGACTACCAATGCGGTTGGAGCTAATGAAACTGCAGCAGGCTTTCAACTGATTTCGGCGGACCCGACATTTCAGTGGCAACCGGACGTAACCATTCATGGCAATGCGGGCGACGTCTTTGCCGATTGGGGAACAGCGCACCACCAGGTCGCCAAGGGGTTCTGGGAAAACGTCTGGTGGGGACACGGCGGCGCCGGAGGACATCGACAAGTCACGATCGCCGGCGGTCTTCCGATGCGCGATGTGGCGCAGACAGCAGCCAATACCTGGTATTCCGATTTTCGCGCGCAACGTTTCACTGCCGACGGCGACGTGCGCAGTCCCGTCATGCACGACCGGCCCCAAACTGCTGTAATCCCCTGGGATACTCCGGTTGCCGGAAAGGCGGGGAACACCGGGACGTTCAACTACGGTTTTGGATTTGTATCGACGCTGAGCGCGCTCCACATTCCCGATGGCACGGGCGCCGGAGCATTCCGCCATCTCAATCACATGCATTGGAATTTCGAGCTCGACGGAACCTTCGACGCGGCTCTCGCGCTAGGTGGGAGAGTAAACATCACCGGCGGCGGCGTGAACCACAGCAAGATGTTCAGCGGGTTTGACCCGGCGAATCCACCGATGCACGGCGGCGCCGTCGTGAATGACAACTTCCACACCGTGGACGCTTAGACGCTAATGGACACAAGCATCTCTCGACATCCTTCAGATGCCCTACCTCAGGGTGGCCCATCCCTGGTGGTCGTTGCAGCGCAAGATTCCGTTGCTCCTGCCGAGCTGTATCGCCGCGGAATGAGTTCGCCGCTCCGTTGCGCGGCGAAGGTTCCAATCGTGGCGTTCATCAGAACGCCGCTTCTTTCCAGCCCTGACGTTGTCGCCGCAAGGGCGGGGGAATGGATGGGTTCGCTGCTTACTGTCGAAGTGGAGATCCGCCAGTTCACGGGACCTCTGGCGGCCAACGATCCCTGGATTGCCCTGGTTCGCGTCGGATTGGGAAGCCTGCAGCCAGCCTCTTATGAGCTTGCACTGAGAACTACGGTGCTGGCCTTCAACGATTTGCGCCATCCCGAGAGCGCTAGCGGTCCGTCGACAAGCGAGCGACGCTTCCGATTCGAATGTAACTAAGGAACAACATGGCGGACGGCTTTCCTAATAAACCGAAGATCCTGCGCGGCGCGTTCGTTGAATTCGGACTAAGCCTGCCGCCTTTGGTGGTTGTATTCCAGTTCAATCCATTGCAACTGACCCGCAATCGCAGTTTGACGTTTGCCGTGCCGAATCCTCCTCCGCCTCCGCCCGGCAGCAAAGTTCCCGTGAGCCAGGCGCCCACGCGCACGCTTCGGCAATTCCACGGGCAGTTCTCGAGCCTGATCGATTTGCAGAAACAGCAACTAGTGACGGTGCAGGAACAAACAATCGGTTTCGATATTCGTTTGGACGCCACCGACAAACTGGATGACGGCGACACGATTACCGAGCAGTTCGGGATCGCGCCGCAAATCTCCACGCTGGAACAGATGGTCTATCCCAAGGGCGAGAGTCTAACCGCCAAGCTGGTGAGCGCACTGTTATCGCCGGGCAACACCCAAGGTTTCAGTTTTACTCGCGGCTCAAATCCACCGCTAATTCTTTTCATCTTCGGACGCAAGCGCGTGCTGCCCGTCAACATCAACAGCATGAATATTACGGAAACGGAATTCGCTACCGACTTGAATCCCATCCGCGCCACCGTTGCCGTGAGCCTGACTGTGATTGAAGGCAAGAGCGTACCGTATCTCTACTCCAAGGCCATGGTGGAAGCAATGTCCGCGCTGAACCTGGCCAACATCAGCAGCATCGCGAACGTGGTGGTTCCAGGATAAGTATGTTCAGCAAAATCTCGCGGTATCGCAAATTGCCGAACGTAGTCGCACCGGACGCGGAAGGACGCCAATTGCCGAGCCGCGAATTGCGTCTGTTGCCGACAGTTACGGGCAGTTATCTTCACACGGTATCGATGGGAGATCGTTTGGACCAGCTAGCGAACGAGTACTACAGCCAGCCGCTGCAGTGGTGGAACATCGCCGACGCCAATCCAACTTTCCTGTCTCCCCTGGCGTTGCTCGGCGACGACGCCGTGATCACGACGCGCTTTACCGTAAGCGTAAGCGCCACACTCCCATCGTCCGGACTCTTCGCGACGCTGCAAGCCGTCGTGGGAGTGGAGAGCGCCTCCGTGGAGGAGGACGTCCAACTTGTGCAGCAACAGGTGACCGTCGCCGGCCAGACGATCTCAGCTTGGGTGGAACGAACTACATGGGTGGTGGTGGTCGCCTACAACAAGGTCAATGTAACCGCGCACGCACTGATTTCGGCGATTGAGACCGCAGGGTTGCCGGTCACGGCGCTTGCAGATATGAATCAAGTGGGACAGGAAATCGTCATCCCACCGAAACCGATCGGGTAAGAGCCATGGCATTCGACAACTTGAAGATCGAATTCGACGGCAGCGAGATTTCCGAACTGTATGACGACCTTGTCAGCCTGGAAGTAGAACTCGACGACGAATTGGCCGGGATGTTTCGAATGCACGTTTCGCTGTTGCTGAATGATGACGGGACTTGGACCTACGTCGATGACGATCGCCTGAGCATCTGGACGCAAGTAGTGGTGAGCGCCGGCTTAGCTGACGACAGCGAGCAATTGATTTCGGGTTACATCACGCATCTCCGCCCGGTCTTTGGCACAGGCTTGGACGACAACACGCTGGAGATCTGGGGGTTGGATGCGAGCGTGTTGATGGATCGGCAGGACGTTTTAAAGGACTGGCCAAGCAAGAAAGACAGCGATATTGCCACCGAGATTTTCGGCTCCTATGGACTCACGCCGGAGGTCGAAGACACCGATGTGATCCATGACGAGCAGGTCTCAACCATCATTCAACGCGAGACCGACATTCGCTTCCTCAGACGGCTAGCCTTGCGCAACGGCTACGAGTGCTATGTCGACGGCGACACTGGCTATTTTCAGCCGCCGGAGCTAAGCGCCACGCCGCAAAACGTGCTGGCGGTTCAGTTCGGCGACGACACGAACGTCAATCACTTTCAAATCGAGGTCAATGCCCTGACGACCGCCGATGTCACCATGTCACAGGTCGATCGCGACAGCAAAGAAGTTCTCGTGGCTGACTCGATCCCTGGAAGCCAGGAGGCGCTGGGGGCGAGCGACTCGGACAGTTTCTTGGGTTCCAACGCGACCTCCGCGCTGGTCTACATCGCGAAAACAGTGACTACAGGGAATCCGGAGATGACAGCCTTGTGTCAAGGCCTCTACAACGAAGGCGAGTGGTTCGTCACGGGCGAAGGTGAGGTAGCCGCCAATCAGTACGGCAACATTCTGAAGCCGCGGGCGCCGGTGACTATCAAGGGCATTGGCGAAACCTACAGCGGGATCTACTATGTGACGCATGTCAATCACGTGTTCAACGCGGATGGCTATATACAACGGTTTAAAGTCAAGCGCAATGGCTTGATGCTGACAGGCGAGGAGAACTTTTCGAACAATG
>JBAUOG010000294.1:0-5795 GCA_049579625.1 Bryobacteraceae bacterium | reverse complement strand
GGGCAGTTCCTCTATAAGGCGTGAGTAGTCGGCTATCTCGCTGTCCGCGTCGCCCTTCTCGCCCCAAGTGATGCCGCGGTTGAGGAGCGCTCTGGCCACTTGCTCGACCGGCGCGCCCGGCAACTGGTCGATGAGGCGCGAGTAATCAGCGATCTCATTGTCCTCGTCACCCATCTGGCCCCAGGCGACTCCGCGATTGAGGAGCGCTCTAGCTACCTGCTCGACTGGCGCGTCCGGCAGCCCCTCGATGAGGCGCGAGTAGTCGGCTATCTCCTTGGCCCTGTCGCCCATCTGGCCCCAGGCGAAGCCGCGGATGCCAAGCGCTTTGGCAACGTGCTCGACCGGCACCCCGGGCAGCCCCTCGATGAGGCGCGAGTAGTCGGCCAATGCTTTATCCGTGTCGCCCAGCTCCTCCCAGGTGACTCCGCGGTTGAGGAGCGCTTTGGCTAGTTGATCAACCGGCGCGCCCGGCAGCCCTTCGATGAGGCGCGAGTAGTCGGCCAGTGCCTTGTCTGCGTCGCCCCTCTTGTCCCAGGCGATGCCGCGGTTGACAATCGCTTTGGCTACTAGCTCCACCGGCGCTCCCTGCATCCCCCCGACGCGGTGCGAGTGGCCGGGTATCTCTTCGTCCGCGTCGCCATGGTGGCCCCAGGTTGTGGCGCCGTTGACGCGCGGTTTGGCTACCTCATCTACCGGCGGGTCCGGCAGTCCCTCGCTGAAGTGCCAGTAGTCGGGCACCTCACCGTCCGTATTGCTCTTCTCGACCCGGGTGACTCCGCCCTTAACACGTGCCCTGGATACTTGATCGAACGCCGCGTCCGGCAGTCCCTCGATGATGCGCGAATAGTCGGCCATCGCTTTGTCCGCGTCGCCCTTCTTGCCCCAAGCGACGCCGCGGTTGAGGAGCGCTAGCGCTACTTGCTCAACCGGCGCGCCCGGCAACTGGTCGATGAGGCGCGAGTAGTCGGCTATCTCCTTGTCCGCGTCGCCCTTCTGGCCCCAGGTGAGGCCGCGGTTGACGAGCGCTAAAGCTACGGGCTCGACCGGCGCGCCCGGCAGCTGGTCGATGAGGCGCGAATAGTCGGCGATCTCTTTGTCCGTGTCGCCCTTCTCGCCCCAGCTGATGCCACGGTTGGCGAGCGCGAAAGCTGCTTGCTCGACCGGCGCGCCCGGCAATTCAATCACCTGGGTCCAGTCCACCTGAGCCTCGTCTATCCTGCCAGAGCAGCAGAAGGCAATACCGCGGCCCAGTAACAATTCGGCGATCCGGCCAATTGTCAGCGAACTGAGCTCCAAGGCTTGAGAGTAAAGTTTCAGGCTCTCCGCGAAGTTATCCAACTTCGCGGCGGCACGGGCGGAGGACAGTAAGTGATCGGCATCCAACTCAAAATCCGCTTCTGATTCCTCGTCAGCCATGTTTCACATTCCCTATCTGATGGGCTGGTCTTTTAGCTAGCACATTCGCTCGGATAGCAAAGAGTATCACGCACAGTCGGTTGTGCGATTAGGTGAGCAGCAGCTCCATGACGACGGTTGCGTCGGTTGGGTCTGCGTAGTAGCGGGGCGTGGTGCGGACAATTTGAAAATCGAACTTCTGGTTGAGCCGGATCATGCGGGTGTTTCGTTTTCGGGTGTTCGTGACGATCCGGCGAAAGCCATGATAGCGGGCGTAGGCGACTTGCCACGCTTTCAGTAGCTGGCCGAAGCCCATTTGTTGAAACCTTGTAGCGATGCCGGTCGACACGATGTAGAGTGTGCCCTGCTGGCGGGGATTCATGCCGTCTTCCCGGATATCTTCCTGAAAGTCGACGTGCTCCCAAAAGGCGCAGCAGCCGACTCGCTTGCCGTCGATCAGCATCCAATAGGCGTCGAAGTACTTCCAGTCCGAAGGCGAGAAACAGTCGGAAGGGAAGAGCTTACGATCGAAGGCCATCAGGCTTCGAAGGTCGTCCGGAAGCGTTGCTTTTCTGAATTCGGTTTGCATCGGTCGGCTCGTGAGGGGATTCTACAACGGCGAAGAGTTGCGCATTTTGGTTATGATTTCGGCATGACAGATGTTTCCTTGTTGTTTCGTCTGGATGGGCGAGTGGCACTGGTTGCCGGAGCGGCATCCGGCATCGGGCTGGCATCGGCGCAAGGGCTTGCGTCCGCAGGGGGGCTCGTGATTTGCGCCGACGCCAATGAAGCGGGGGCGGAAGCAGCCGCTGCGGGAATCCGGCAAAACGGGGGACGGGCGGAAGCATTGGCGCTGGACATCACCGATCGGATGTCGGTGACTGATGCGTTTCAGAAGATCGAAGCGGCACACAGCCAGATTCATGTGCTGGTGAGCACACCGGCAGTCAACATCCGCAAGCCGCTGCTTCAGTATTCGGATGCCGAATTTGAGAAAGTGTTGCGGTTGAATCTGACCGGCAATTTTCTGATGGTCCAGGCAGCGGGCCGCCACATGAGCGAAAAGAAGACGGGAAGCATCATCCTGTTCTCTTCGATTCGATCTGTGACGGTCGAGCCGGGACAATCTGTGTATGCGGCGACCAAGGCCGGCATTGTTCAGATGGCACGCGGTTTAGCCGCGGAACTCGGCCCGGAAGGCGTGCGCGTGAACTGCATTGCGCCGGGCGTGGTGGAAACGCCGCTGACTGCGCCCATCAAGCACGAGCCGAGCTGGTACGAGGCCTATGCCACGAAGAACGCGCTGGGGCGATGGGCCACCGCGGACGAGATGATCGGGCCGGTGGTGTTTCTTGCGTCGGACGCCAGCAGCTACGTGACCGGAGCCGTCTTGTTTGTCGACGGAGGCTGGACAGCGATCGATGGCCGGTTCACGCCGCCGCTCAGTTTGGCAGCACAGGCGGACTAATCGGCTTTATCTCTGTCTCAAACCGGGCTGGACCAATCGTCTGTAAACGATGCCTTGCCGTCGTTGTCCTCGACATCGATCTTCTGAAAGGTGAACTTCACGCGTTCCAGCTCTAAGGTGTCGCTGGCGGCCGAATGATGCGATTGCGGTGTTTGATTTGACTCAGGATCGCCCATGAATCGGGAGACCTCGGAGATGGCAGCGTTGGTGAGCGACACCGTCTGGAACACATATTGTTCGCCGTCCGGGTTGGTTTTGATGAACTGAAAGATAACCTGCGTAAGGACTTCGTTGGTGGCGCAGGCGGTCAGAATCTGTGGCGAGGCAGCACCCCACGCTTTCACGAAGGTAATCGGCTTGTACTGACGCCGACCCGTGGCTTGCCCCGTGGCGAGGTCGCGGGGCGACTCTAAATCCATAGAGAACGCCAACACCTCCAGCCACTGACCGTTATCCGTGGTCCTGGGCGACTCGCCCTTGAACACCCCTTGCTTCTTTCCAGTGATGCGAAGGTACGCTTCGTGTGGCATAGCGGTAGGCCTCCTTCTAGAAATGAGTCAACCGAACAGTCAGACTACATTTTCTCTCTTTCCAGGAATGCTAAGGAGGCGGAGGCGGAGGCGCTGCGGTATAGTTGGCGGCGAGATGAGCGATCAACAGAACGAATCCGATGCAGCGACGCCCGGCGGGTTAACAACTCGCCGCAGGATTCCATCCTTGCTCCGAAGCGGAGAGCGCCCCAAAAAGGCGAGGTGGTGTCTTGGCGCATTGCTGTTGGGTGGCGCCTTACTCGCGCGCCAGGACGCTGTAAACATATCCAAGGTGAACATATCGCCGGGCGAGTTTGGATGGCCATCGGTGGTGCTGAGCAATGCGACCGCAGAGGTCATCGTGGTTCCGTCCATTGGGCGCGTGATGTCGTTCCGCCTGGTGAGACCCGACGGCACAGGAGATGCGACTCCGTTTTGGCGGAACACCGCTGTGCGTGGGAAGGCGGTGGATCCTGCGTCCAACACTTGGCTCAACTTTGGAGGTGATAAGACTTGGCCGGCGCCGCAGTCGCAGTGGCCCCAGCTGGCCGGCCGAGCATGGCCGCCGCCGCCCGGTTTTGACGCGGCTGTCAACCAGGCAGAACTCTCAGGTACCGCCGGCTTGGGACCCAATCAGATGGCGCTGGTCTCGCCGGTTGACGCCAAGTACGGGATCCGGGTGCGGCGGGTGATTACGCTGGACGAGAAACGGCCGATCCTGACGATTGAAACGACGTATACGAAGATGACCGGCCCGGGAGTGCGGGTGAGTGTATGGGTGGTGACGCAGACGCGTTCGCCCGAACGGGTGTTTGCGGTGGCCGCAGCTCATTCGAAGTTTCTGAAAGGCTTTCAGTTGCAGAGCGAGACCATGCCAATCGATTTGCGGCGCGATGGAGATCTGATTTCGCTCACGCGAGGGCGCCAGAGCGCGACCAAGATTGGGGTCGACGGGGACACACTGATCTGGGTAGGCAAGGCGGATGAGTCGAGCAAGGGTGGAGGGCTCGGCACAAGCTTGCGAATCGACACGCACACCACGGGGTCCGACAATCAGCGTGATACTGAGTGGCCCGATCAAGGCTGCCACGCCGAGATCTACACCAACCCCGATAATTCAGAACTTGGGCCCGGACTCACTTATGTCGAGATGGAGACGCTGGGGCCTCTGCGCTTTCTGAAGGAGGGAGAAACGGTCACCCAGACCAATGTATACAGGCTGCGGCAACGAACCGAAACTGATCCGATTGCCGAAGCGCGGAAGTTCCTGGCCGAATAGGTGTCGCAGCGTGTTACTTAGAACAGCAGCTTCAGAGCAAGCTGCAGATCGCGATTATCGCCGATCGTGCTGGTGATCGCGGTTGAGGTCTTGGCCGGATTCACGGCATTGATGGTTTGGTTTGGGAACCCGAGTTGCGGATGATTGAACGTGTTAAACGCGTCCAGGCGGAACTGGAGTTGAACGCGTTCCTTGATGGAAAAATTCTTCGCCATCGTGAGATCGAAGTTGTGCGTTCCCGGAGCCTGGAAGATTCCTCGGCCTACGTCGCCGAAGCTGTAGGCGTACTGCGAGCAAAGTCCGTTCACCGTCGGCACCGCGCACGGGGCCTGGAACGCTGTCGGATCGTACCAATGCGAGTAGTCGGGATTGGAGAGTTTTCCGTTCTTGATGCGATCGGGCCAGCAGGTGCTTGCGTTGTTGGTGCAGCTTGATAGGCCGTTGACGCTGAACGGAAGCCCGCTCTGGATGGTCGCGATTCCGTCGAACTCCCAGCCCCCCAGGATGTAGGATGCGACTCCGCTCTGCAGGTACTTCTGGCCTCTGCCGAACGGGAGTTGGTAGACCCAGCTTCCGATGAAGCGCTGCGGAATATTGAAGCCGGACGGGCCGTAGCCGGCGGCCAGGTCGGTGACGGTTTGTGGGTTGCCGACGGCCCCGCCGCCGCTGGCGGCCGAACCGCCATAGTCGAGTGATTTAGACCAAGTGTATGCGGCCAGGAATTGCAGGCCATTCGAGAAGCGCTGCGTTAGCTTCGCCTGGAAGCCATGGTAATTGGAACTGTTGCGTTGGTCGCACTGCGTAATGGAACGCAACGTGGCAATGGCGGGTATGGTGACGCGGAGCACGGCGGGGACACCCGATGGGCCCGGCTCCACCTCCTGGGGGTTGTAGCAGTAGAGCAGATGCACGCCGCGGCTACCGGCGTAGGCAACCTCGGCAAGGATTGTGTTCGTCAGTTGGCGCTCGACGCCAAAGCTCCAGGTCTCGTAGTAGGGGGTCTGGTTGTTGAAGGAACCGCCGAGGACAAGGGGGTTCGCCGCAATCAACTGGGCGGTTGTGAACGGCTGCAAGGGTACCGGCGTGGGAAACGGATTGTTGATGACCGGTACTGCCGACAGGT
>JBAUOG010000293.1:0-1928 GCA_049579625.1 Bryobacteraceae bacterium | reverse complement strand
GTGTAGCACCATCCGCATCGCGGCGCAGCGCAGTCACCCTGTTTGCCTATGCCGCGCCCGTCCTGGCCATATACGCGGGATTCCAACTGTACTACGACTATCGGGTGACGGGGAAAGTCCTCCGCTTGCCATACCTGGAGTACGCCCGCCAATACGATGTGATCTCACAGCTCCGGTATGTGCCGCTGACGTCCCTCAAGCCTTCCTCCGACCAGCGCGTCTCCGAGATTCACAATGTCTTTGAGGTGGACGCCCACAACAATGCATTACGGCGTAGCGTTTTGGACGATACCCAGGCAATCCTGCGGAACACCAGCCCCGGGCTCGTCTTGCTGACGCTCTTCGTCGCCGTGCTGGCAAGTTTCCGCGACCCGGAAACCAGGGTGTTACTCTCTTTACTCTTGTTGCCCGCGTTGCCCCTATACTTTGAAACGTTTGCCACGCCGCATTACCTTGCGCCGTTCCTGGCGTGCCTGATCCTGCTGCTATTCCAATCCTTCGCATCGTTATTCAAGCGCTCACATTGGCTCGGTCGTGGTCGCTATGCGCTGGTCGCTGTGTGTCTCCTGTTTGCGCTTGGTTACTTCGTCTACTGGAAGCGGACCGTGCTTCACAAGCTCTCAGTCGAAACCTATGCGCAGCGCCAGCGCCGGTCGATCGGGGAGCAACTGGATCGGCTTCCGGGCCGTCAGCTTGTGTTTGTGCATTACTCGCCCGACTACTCGATCCACGATGAATGGGTATACAACCAAGCCGATCTGCAAGAGGCCAAGGTCGTCTTCGCCCACGATCTCTCGACCGAACGCGACCAAGCCCTGCTTTCGGAGTATCCGGGCCGCCAGGCGTTGCGCCTGACCCTTAGTCCCGCCAAGGCTACGCTGGCTCCTTTGACGGCCACTGTGAATCCGAAGTGAACCGGAGTCGCTCGATCGCCGGTAGCTGTTTGGCTCTGCTGGTGCTCGCAGCAGCCGCACTGGCTTCGCCACCGGAAGCGCGCCCTTATCACGTCAGCCACTATGACGTAACGCTACAGCCTAACTTGGCACAGCGCATCATCCGCGGCTTGGTCACGCTCGACATCGTGTCCCTCAGGGACGATTTGTCCGGAATTGATTTGGACGCGTCCGACATGATGATCATCGCTTGCGGGCAGGGAAGACGGCGATTCCCCTGCGTTCGCACCAACGACATCCTTCACGTGAATCTTCCCCATCCGCTCAAGACGAACCAGAAAACCCAGTTCACCATCCGTTATGAAGCTACGCCGCTGACCGGGGTCCGCTTTTCGAACGATCAGATGTATACAGTTTTCTCTACCAGTCACTGGCTCCCCTGTAACGACCGGCCATCGGATCGCGCCGTTTTTACCATGCACGTGATCGCCCCCAGGAGCCTCACCGTCATTGCTTCGGGCGAGTTGGTCTCCGCGCACTCCAGTAAGGGCGAGACGACCAGTATCTGGCGTGTGCGGCATCCCATCTCGACCTATGTGGCCGGATTCGCCATGGGTCGCTTCACTATCCACGACGACCGCGAAACTGCGAATGGCCGGCCGGGGGACTATGAACGGCTATCGTCAGGCGGCTTGGGGACTGTCACGTACCTACTGTCTCCCGAGTTCCGAAAGCCAAAGGCGCCACCGGAGTCTGCCGACTCCGCGTCGAAGACAAAGCCTCCGGCGCCGCCTTCCGCAGTCCCTGCGGAAGCCGCGAGCATCTTCTCGACCACCCGGGCAGCCGCCGCGTTCTTTGCCGACAAGGCTGGCAGGCCCTATCCAGGCAGAGCCTATGCTGAGGTTTTTACTAGTACAGAAGTCGCTCAGGAGGTCGATCAGTTCACACTGCTCTCGCAGGGCTATTTCGCTGAGCTGGCCGACCATCCCGATGACTCATGGCTTCTCGCGCACGAACTAGCGCATCAATGGTGGG
>JBAUOG010000292.1:0-41568 GCA_049579625.1 Bryobacteraceae bacterium | reverse complement strand
CTGGAAGAGTCCACATTGCGATCGCGGCTGCTGGAGATTCTGGGCCAGTCTGGAGCACCGAAGCCCAAGGCGCAGACCGCGCGAAGCAAGTAGGTTGCGGGCGGCCCAGGCCGTTCATCCCATGGATTCCGCCGCTGGTACAACCCCGCCTTACTAGAGCCCGCCGCGCAGCGTATCTTCAAAGCAGGAGATTGTTTCGCCAGAGCTGCGTTGGGGCGGCTCCAAACAGGCAAACGCCGCTATGGCCAAGTGGATCAATCCGGTGGTAAAACAACCTGGAAGCAGTTTTCCATGGTCCTTCCAGTTTGTGTTCTGGACAATCTGGCTGATGATTGGCCTGTTCTTCACCGGGCTGGAGGGCAAGCTCGATGCCAAGATGGTTTCGCAGCTGCTGATCCAGGGAGCTGCGAACTTTGTCGTGTCGCAGGCATTCGGCCGCGTTCTCGTTCGCCAACAGACACATTCGGCCATTCGCTGGGGCCTCATGACGTTTGGTGGCTCACTGCTCTGTTCCGTCCTTTGGCAAGCGATCGTTACCCCAGTTTTCCTGCTGATCTGGGGCACGACGCTTTGGACCAAGTCTCAGGCCTCCACCCTTCAAACAGTGGCTGGCTTCACGGTGGGAAGCGCGCTGATGTTCTGGTGCTGGTCGGCCGTCTTCATGAGTTTGCATCTGCGGCGGGCGTATCAACACAGCGAACTGCAGCGCCTTCAATTGCAGGCGGCGGTTCAGGCTGCGGAGCTCAGGGCGCTGAAGAGCCAGGTGAATCCGCATTTCCTGTTCAATTGCCTGAACAATCTGAGATCACTGGTAGCAGAAGACCCGAACCGGGCCCGCGAGATGATGTTGCGGCTGTCCGAACTGTTGCGCTACGCCCTGGAGGTGAGCCGGCATGAGCGGGTTCCACTCGAGGAAGAACTCGCGGTCGTAAAAGCCTATCTGGAACTGGAATCACTCCAGTTCGAAGACCGGCTGCATTGGCGAATTGAGGCAACGCCGGATTCTCAAAGGGCTCAACTGCCACCGATGGTAGTGCAGCAACTGGTGGAGAACGCCATCAAGCACGGTATTTCCAACCGTCCTCAAGGTGGTGAGATTCTAGTGCTTGCGCGGATCGAGGCAGGCGCCTTGGTGGTGGATGTCGAGAACTCGGGGCAACTGCCAATGACGGCAGGCAACGGATTTGGGCTGCAAAACGCCCGCGAACGGCTGCGGTTGCTAAGTGGAGAACTGGCTCGGCTGACACTCGCCAACAAAGGCCAGGATCGCGTATCCGCGACGGCGAGCATCCCGCTTTCCTGAAGGGCACCATGATGCGGCTTCGAACATTGATCGTCGAGGATTCACGGCTGGCCCGGGCGGAACTGCGCCGCTTGCTCGATAACCACCCCGAGGTGGAGGTGGTGGGCGAGGCCGCGAATGCCGATGAGGCGGAGCTCTTCATTCCGGACTTGCAACCCGATCTGCTGCTGCTGGATATTCAGATGCCTGGCCGAAACGGGTTTGAGTTGCTGGAGGCGCTGGATTCGGTGCCTTTAGTGATCTTCACAACAGCGTACAGCGAGTTTGCCGTGAAAGCTTTTGAGATGAACGCGCTGGATTACCTTGTGAAGCCTGTGCAGGAAGACCGGCTGGCGAAGGCGCTGCAGAAGGCCGAGCAGGCCGCGATTCAGCTTGGCTTGGACCAGCCTGGAGCCAGCCAGCGGGAACCGCGAGAAGGTGACGTTGAAGCCGGCGCAAGTCGAACGCTTCTGAAGGGTACCGACCGCGTCTTCGTCAAAGACGGCGAGCATTGCTGGTTTGTGCCACTGGCGGAAGTGAGATTGCTGGAAGTGGAAGGAAACTACACGCGGCTCTACTTCGGCACTCATCAACCGCTGGTTCCGAAGACCCTCAACTATCTGGAAAGCAGGCTGGACCCTCAAATCTTCTTCCGGGCCAGCCGCCAGCATCTGGTGAATCTGAACTGGGTAAAGGACGTGGAGCCTTGGTTCTCGGGCAGTCTGCGATTGGTGCTGCGCAGCGGTCAACAAGTTGAAGTTTCGCGGCGGCAAGCGCAGCGCTTCCGTGACTTGATGAGCCTCTGAATTTTAGTAGGAATCGCGAGAGGTTCGGTTATGGGTTGTGAACCCGCTACACTTGCGCGAAGCTGATCCTACGACTTCGGCTCCGCCAGCTGTGTTATCCGCGTCGCGTCGGGCATCCAGAGCACGAGGCTGATCTCCACCGGCTCGGTGGTCATATCCACTTTCACGCTGCCGGCCGTTAAGTCGCTCGGCGCCAGTTCAATCTCCTGAATAGTCCTATGAGTCGTGCGATCACTGACCATGAGAACCGCCTTGGTTGCATTCGCCAACAGCGGGCTGCCGTGGTTCCAGGTCACGTGCAGTAGCTGGTTGCCGGAAGTCCCCGACGCTTGCGTTGCCACGCTCAACTCGAGCTTGCTCGACGACCAGGGTAGGGCGCCTCCCGGGCGCTGCCAACCCCAAACCACAAACAGAAGCGTAAGCAGCGCCAGCAACCCCACGCCGGCCCATGCAAATCGATGAGCAGGGCCGCCCGAGCCCCTCGGCCGTCCGGTGATTGACCGTCCCTCATCAGCCACTACCGGTTCCCCTGCCGGCTGGTCCATCCCCGCGGGCCCTCCGACCGGAGCGGGTGTCGGATGGCTTTCCGGAGGAGGCTTGGGTTGTGTTAGCGCCAGTTGCAGCAGATCCTCGATTTCGAACGGAAACGTGATTGGATCAACCCGGTTTTGTATGACGCCGTTCACCGAAACAAAGTAGGTGGCCAAGTGCCGCTCTTGCTCGGGCCTGGCCGTGCCCGATTGATCCTTGCCAATCAGTAGAGCGACGTGCAGAGAGTTCCTGAATTCTGCCGACATCAGATCGCGGTCCCCGACGCTCAACTCAAATGCGCCTGTCCGCAGGTGACTCCGGAAGTAGCCCACGGCGGATAGCTCCGGCGTCGCCGCCTTCTTCCGGACCATCGTAAATCGCTGACGTTGTTCGGCCAAGAGAATGTAGGGCAGCCCGTCGCCACCACGCCGGCTCACTGTTTCGAATTCCTCAATCCGGAGCAGCGGCGGGCCGATGGATCGCGGAAAACAGCCCACGAGGACACCGCCACCTTCCAGGCCCATCTCCTCGGCCACCTTCAGTTCAGCCAGAATACGCGGCACCAGATCGATCTTTATTTCGACGATCAGTGGCGACCGCTCATCTCGCCACCGGTAATAAGGCGACGGGGAGGCCTTGGCTGTCTCGTCGAGAATCGTCTGCATCTCTACTCAAGCCAACGATACACTGCTTATTGTTTGGCCGCCACACTCTACCTCGTCTCCACCCCTATTGGCAATCTCGAGGACATCACCCTCCGAGCCCTGCGGATCCTGCGCGAAGAGGTGTCCCGCATAGCCTGCGAGGACACTCGCCAGACCAAAAAGCTGCTGGAGCACTACCAGATCCGCAAGCCGTTAGTCAGCTATCACGAGCATAATGAAGCGAGCCGGACAGCCGAACTTCTCACACGCCTCGAGTCCGGCGAATCGGTGGCCCTGCTGAGTGACGCGGGAACGCCGCTCGTCTCTGATCCCGGCTATCGCCTGGTACAGGCCGCCATCGCCCACCGCATTCCCGTTGTTCCGCTACCCGGGGCCTCGGCCGCCCTCAGCGCGTTAATTGCATCCGGTCTTCCCTGCGACGAGTTTCGCTTCATCGGTTTCCTGCCGCCCAAGCAGCATGCCCGCCGCAAGCTTCTCGACACCCTTCGCTCGGAACCCGCCACCACGATCGCCTATGAGAGTCCGCACCGCATTCTCGATTCGCTCGCTGATATCGCTGAAGTCCTAGGCCCCCGTCCGGTGGTTGTGGCCCGCGAACTGACCAAGCTTTATGAGGAACTGCTTCGCGGGAACGCAGCCTCCATCCTGGCGGAACTGAAGGCCCGAAACTCCGTCAAGGGCGAAATCACGCTCGTCATAGGCGGTGGCCAGAATGAGATCCCCGCCAACGTCGACCCTGTTCAGGAAGTCGCGCGCCTGCAGTCGGAAGAGGGCCTTGAACGCATGGAAGCCATCAAAACTGTCGCCAAGCTGCTTGGCTTACCCAAGCGCGAAGTCTATCGGCTAGTCGAAGAGGAACAAGGGTAGACTTGATGCTGCCCGAAATCCAATCGGTGATTCAAAGGAGAATACGGATGAAAAAGACGGTCGCGCTGCTGGTGCTTTGCACCCTTGGGCTGGTTGCGGCAGACAATCCATTTGTTGGAACGTGGAAGCTCAACGTCGCGAAATCCACATTCAATCCGGGCCCGGCCCCGCAGTCGGAAACAGTCGTGATCCGCGCCGATAACAAGGTGCAGGTGACCGGGGCGGATGCCAACGGGCAGGCGCAGAAGTGGTCGTATACGTACACGCAAGGCACCGCGGCAACCATCACGGGGGTGCCCGATGCAACCGTAACCGAAACGCGCAAAGGACATACGACGGACCAAGTGTGGAAGATCGGCAAGGGAATGCAGACGGGTCATGGCGTAATTTCCAAAGACGGAAAGACCATGAACTACACCATTACGGGGACCGATGCGGACGGCAAGCCGGCCAGCGGCACGTCCGTCTACGAAAAGCAATGATGGACTCCCGAACGCCCTAAGGGCCCGTATTTCGAGAACACTTGAAGTGGAAGAGCGGAGACAGGGGCCAGTGCCGGTCGGCTTCCGACGGTAATGGGACAGGCCCGCTGTGTCCACGCGACGAAGCGGGGGCGTGAACCAAGAAGAGTTTCTTTTGCGGCTTGGGAGACTTGGCGCCTGTCAAGGGCGCCTGTCCCGGTCGCTTTTGTCGTGCCGCTACATGCTCCATAGTGAAAGAAGGTGGAGCCCACAACCCCGCCGAGCCTCACATAGGAGATCAACTTATGAAACCCGCAACCGAATCAAAACGGATCCGTGCCGGTAGTGCTTCAATGAGAGCCGCTGCCTTGGGCGCGGCCGCAATGGGCGCGTTTGCGATCGGAGCTCTGGCCATTGGCCGGATGGCGATCGGAAAGCTTCTTATTGGATCCGCGAGTCTCAAGTCATTACGCATCGAGGATCTCACAGTGACACACCTTCGGGTGGCCGATCTCACCGTGAGCGGATCACTCGAACTGCCCGAGAAAACGAAGTAGAAGCTGTTTATGCCGGTCGCGGTCCGGGTCTCGCCGGCGGCGCGCAACAGTTCACCGGACACATGTCGTGGTTTGGACCAAACTGGCCGATGCTCAGCTTCGACAGGTCCGGATTCATCCGCTCTTCGACCAGTTCCCTGATCATGCGAACAAACGTCGGATGTGTTCCAACGGTCGCCGCGCGAACCAGGTTCAGCTTCAGTTCCGCGGCCAGCTCTTTAGCCTCCGTATCCAGGTCGTAGAGCACCTCCATGTGGTCGGAGATGAAGCCAATGGGAGCAATCAGCACGTCGGTCACTCCACGTCCAGGCAAGGTTCGCAAGTGGTCGAGAATGTCTGGCTCCAGCCAAGGCTGGTTCGGAGCGCCACTCCGGCTTTGAAAGACCAGCCGGTAATCCTCAATTTGTAGTGTCTCCGCCACCAGCCGGCAGGTCTCGCGCAGTTGCTTTTCGTAATCGCTGGTCGCCGCCATTGAGCGTGGAATGCTGTGCGCGGTGAAAACCAGTTCAGCGCCAGCCCTCCGGTCGGCCGGAATCTGCGCCAGGGCATCGCGCGCCTCGGCGGCGCTGGCTTCCACGTAATGCGGATGGTTGTAGAACGCACGCAGCTTATCTACCTCGGGTGCCCCCGCGCCCACCTCCTCTTGCGCTGCTTTCACATTCTCGCGATACTGGCGGCAGCCCGAGTAGGAACTATAAGCTGACGTGATGAACGCCAGCGCGCGGGTTACTCCATCCGCACGCATCTGCCGCAGAGTTTCTGGCAGTAGCGGGTGCCAGTTCCGGTTGCCCCAATACACCGGCAGCTTCAGGCCATACTCACGGAACTCCCGCTCGATCGCCGCAACCAATTGACGGCACTGGTCGTTAATCGGGCTCTTCCCACCGAAATGGTAATAATGCTCCGCCACCGCCAGCAGCCGCTCGCGCGGGATGTTGCGTCCGCGCGTCACGCTCTCCAAAAAGGGCAACACATCTTCGTCTTTCTCAGGGCCTCCGAATGAAACCAGCAACAAAGCGTCGTATGGCGGCAGCGTGTCCATTTATTTACCAGTCTAGGGTGAAGCCGGCAACGGTCCTCCGCTGCCCTTCAAACGGCGCTTTTCTTCGCGTGCACACCGGCGCCTGCTATTCGAGGTAGCGGGACAGGTTCTCGCGAAACTCCCGGATTCCTACTTTGGTTGTGCGCATGGTTAAGCTTGCTTGTGTACACCTCGCCACCCAGCCTGTACAACTCCTTGTTTCGGGTTGCTACACTCTTCCAAGGATCACCGCCCGGCGGGCAACTCCCGCAAGCCTGAGGCGACACCATGAAACTGAATGCAAGCGCGCTGGTTGCTCTCATTGGGCTCTGTTCAAGCGCCCTCCTTTCGCAGGAATTGCCTAAGGTCAAACAGCCCGAAGAGGCGGGATTTTCCTCGGAAAGACTGAAGCTTGCAGGCAAGTTACTGCAAGCGGACGCGGACGACAAGAGCATCCCAGGAGCCGTTTTGCTCATCGCGCGCGGCGGGAAGGTCGCCTATTTTCGTGAGGTCGGTTATCAGAATCGCGCCAAGAACGAAGTGATGAAGCCCGACTCCATATTCCGCATCGCCTCCATGACCAAGCCGGTCACCTCCACGGCGGTCATGATGCTCGCCGAAGAGGGGAAGATCGATCTCGGCGCTCCCGTGGCGCGCTACCTCCTGGAGTTTAAAGACGTGAAAGTTGGAGTGGAGAAACCGGCCGCCGGCGGCGGCAAGCCCGACTTGGTCCTTGAGCCGCCGATTAGACCAATGACCGTGCAGGACCTTCTTCGGCACACCTCGGGGCTCACCTACGGCTTCTTTGGGAATTCGGAAGTGGATCAGCTCTACAGAAAGTCGAATCTGTTTGAACCGAACCAGACCCTTGCTGAGTTCGTAACCAAGCTATCGAAACTTCCACTCGCTCACCAGCCCGGAACGGTCTGGGAATACAGCCTTTCCACCGATGTCCTGAGCCGCTTGGTGGAGGTTGTCACCGGAATGGAGTTCGATCGCTTTATAGCCGAGAAGATCACCAAACCGCTGCATATGCCGGATACGGCGTTCTATTTAAGCGAGGCACAGTCCCATCGGCTTGCGGTGCAAGACGGCGCGCAGCCGCCGGGGGCAGCTTCAGTCACAGCGAGGCCCAACTTCATTTCAGGTGGAGGCGGCCTGTTCTCGACGGCGATGGACTATGCCCGGTTTTCCCAAATGCTTTTGAACGGGGGAGAACTCGACGGCGTTCGTCTCTTGTCGCCGAAGTCAGTCGCGCTCATGACCGCCGATGCTCTTCCGCCGGGAACATCCCGCCACACACCGGTGGCCCTCGTGCTGGGAGCGATCGGCCCAACTCCTGAGATGGGGCGAAGCTTCGGACTAGGCTTCGCGATTCGCACCGAGCCGGGGCTCAGCCCACTGCCCGGAAGCGTTGGCGAGTATTACTGGGTCGGGATCTACGGCACGTCGTTCTGGGTGGACCCGCAAGAGAAGTTGGTTGCGGTGTTTATGGTTCAACTGCCACAGGAAAAGACGAACCATTACATAAGCTTGTCCCGCACGCTTGTGTATCAGGCTCTTGTCAAATAACTCAATTACCGGTCACGAGCCCGTTCCCCCTTGAGCATGAGAGTTTCGCTTTTTGCCGACTTCGAACGCCGGCCGCCGTAGGATGGTGGTGGGACCCATGCGAACAATCGCTCTCGTAGCTGTCGCGGGTTTTGTTCTTTCCGGTCAGCAGGCGCCCGTTCCCGCGCCTTCTGATCAGCCGTCTGCTGCCGTGTTCCGCGTCACCACCACATTGGTCCAAGTGGACGCGGTCGTTACCGACTCCAAGGGCCGCCAGGTCACAACTCTTCAGCCCGACGACTTCGAAATCGTCGTGGACGGCAAGCCCCAGAAGATCACCCATTTCTCCTACGTCAACGTGGCTCCCGAAGCGCCACCCGTCGCGAAGAAACCGATGGCCATCCCCGAATTACCAGGCGCCACCCCGCCGCTCCGGCCCGAAGAGGTGCGCCGCACTATTGTCCTGATGGTTGATGATCTCGCCCTCACCTTCGAAAGCATGGCCTGGGTCCGGTACTCACTGACCAAGTTTGTCAGCGAGCAGATGCAGCCGGGCGATCTGGTGGCTGTCTGCAGGACTGGCGCGGGCGCCGGAACGCTACAGCAGTTCACATCCGACAAACGACTGCTCACTTCCATCATCAACCGTCTGCGATGGAATTTCTATGGGCGCTCCTGGCTGACCAGCTTCGACGATTCAAATGGAACGGCTCAGCCAGGCCGGTCCCGCCCAACTCCACTTCCCGGGCCCCTTCTCGCGGGCTCAATGGACGACCTGAGAAATACCAGCTATATGGTGGGAACGCTCGGAGCAATCGATTACGTTGTCCAGGCGCTTCGCGAGATGCCAGGCCGCAAATCGGTTGTCCTGTTCTCGGACGGGCTGTCTCTTCAGACTGTTCCTTACGTTCCGGGAGTTTCACGCGGCGGCGACTATGCCGCCGTCGTCGCGGCCCTCCACAAGCTTGTCGATCGCGCGAACCGCGCCGGAGCCGTGATCTACACCATGGATGCCCGAGGACTCGATCCACTGCAGGTCTCGGCCGCGGATCGCACGCAACTCACGCTTGGTGGCACGGAGAACGTAGACCTGAGACGACAAGCGATGGAGGCCGACTTCATCGCGACGCAGCAAGGACTGGTTGCCCTCGCCAGCCTCACGGGAGGAGTTGCCTATACGAATGGAAACGATCTGAACGGCGGCCTCTCGCTCGTACTGGAAGACCAGCGTGGCTACTACTTGATCGGCTACTCACCACATAGCAGCACCTTCGAACAAGCGGGCGGAGCGGCCCCGTTCCATCGAATCAAGGTGAGGGTGAAGACCAAGGGTCTGACCGCGCGCTCAAGGACCGGCTTCTTCGGCGCAACGGACGAGCAAACCGAGCCCAAGAAAGAGACGCCCGCTCAGCAGTTGCGGCTCGCCATGTTATCGCCGTTCAACTCCGCCGCCGTCCATCTGCGCTTGACGCCGCTCTATACAGAGGTTCATGGCAAAGGGCCGGTAGTCCGTAATCTCCTGCACATCGATCCACGGGACCTCCAGTTCAACACCGCCGCGGACGGCTCTAAGAAAGCGAAGATTGATGTCCTGGCCATGGCGTTCGGCGCCGATGACCGCCCGCTGGCGCTGGTGAATCTCATCTATCAACTCGAGATTCCGGGCAAGAATGTTGCCCGCGAGATGCGGGACGGCTTCGTCTACAAACTCGATGTCGGAGTTCCCAAGCCCGGCGCCTATCAGATTCGCGCCGCAGTCCGCGATGAAGCGACATCCAAAGTAGGTTCCGCAAGCCAATACATTGAGATCCCCGATGTAAGGAAGCGCAAGTTCGCTCTTGCGAGCATCATTCTCGAAAGCGAACGTAGGGAAGGCGATTCAGAAGCGCTCTATGTAGGAGCGGCCAAGCGCGAGTTCCGCTCAGGCAGCGACTTGGAGTTTCTTTCGATGGTGGAGAGCACGAGCAAGAACGTGGCCGGGCAAGCGCCAATCCTCAATGCTCAGATCCACCTGGTGCGAGATGGGAAAGAAGTGTATTCCGCTCCGGCCGGGCTAACAGCCATTCAAGGAGCAGGTCAGGCTTTCTCGGGAAAACTGAAACTTGGTGATTTCCCGGCCGGCGACTACTATCTGCAGGTCGTTGCAAACCTCCACGGCGGCAACAAGAAGCTGAGCGCCACGCAGTGGACGGACTTCCAGATATTGCCGTGAAAAACGGAGGTGAAGGAGGACGGCATCCGCTTGCTGACGCGCGCGGTTCTGTGCCGGAGCTTCGTGAGGGAGAGCTAGATCAGCTGAACTTCACCAGATCCCAGGGCTTGCGATACGGGCGGAAGAGGTATCGATTGGCCTCTTCATCGCCCGGAAAGCTCGCGGTGGCGCCGTCCCACGTGAGCTTGCGGCCTGTCCAGTAGGCGACGTTGCCGATGCACGCCACAGTTGTGGCACGCACGCCCACTTCGATATTGCCCGATGGCTCTTTGCGGCTGCGCACGTTATCGACGAAGTATTTCGTGTGCAGCGGCGTGGGTTCGTCCTCGTTCATGTGCATTCGCTCAGGCCGGACAGTTGCGGTTTGGCCGGGCCCACCTGATTCAGGGTAAAGTTCCATGCCGATGCGGTCCACGAACAGCGCCGCTTCGGTCCCGTAGAAGGCCATTCCGTGCGGGCGATCGTCAGTTCCCCGCATGCCGTAGTAGCGCATGCCGGGTGTCCTTCCGCCCAGTCCATGACCGTTATAGACGCATGCCTCGTAACTCATCACGAAGCCCGGATATTCATAGGTAGCCTGCTGAAGGTCCAGGATGTCGCCGGCGTGTTGCTTGTCGAACCTCAGTCCCGAGGACGAGACCTTGAGCGGAGTATCCACTCCCATGATCTGGTGCACGGAGTCGAAGCGGTGATTTCCAAAGTCGCTGATGATTCCGTTGGTGTAGTCCATGAATGAACGGTACTTGAGACGGGCCGTGTTGAACGGGACCAAGGGGGCGGGTCCCAGCCAGGCGTCCCAATTCAGGCCGGCCGGCGGAGTGCTGTCCGGAACCGGCGCCGAACCAAGGCGGCTCATGTAGTTCCAAACGCGCACAAAGTGTACTTCGCCGATCTTTCCGCTCTGAACGATCTTCGAGGCTTCGGCAATATGATCGGCCGAGCGGTGCTGCGTTCCAATTTGCACGATACGCTGGTTGCGCCGCACCGCCTCGATCATTCGCTTGGCTTCCGCCACGCGGTACATCACGGGCTTCTCCAGGTAAACGTCTTTGCCTGCTTCGCATGCCAGGATGAGCATGGGTGCGTGCCACTGATCTTGGGTGGCAATGATTACGGCGTCGATGTCCTTATCTGCGAAAAGACTTCTAAAATCGCTGTAGGTCTTAGCCGAGGGAGCCCACCGCTTCGCCGCCGTGATCCTGGATTCGTAGGCATCGCAGAGCGCCGCGATCTCGACATTCCGAGGCGCCGCCAGGCGAGGGTCGAGATTTCCGTTGTGATAGTTGTCCGGTGCTACTGCCTGTATGTCCTCCGGCGTACCGCGCATCAAGCGCGCGTCGAAGGTGCCGCGGACCCCGCAGCCGATCAAGCCGACACGGAGTCGATCGTTTGCACCGAAGACCCGGCTGGCGGACGCGGCGGTCCATGCGGCGATTCCCGCGTTCATAGAGGTTCTCACGAAATCCCGTCGTTTCATTGCTCGCCTGTTGCTGAACCGTATTGTACGGCCTTGCGTGTGGGGCGACTTGGATAGACTGGCATTTCACACTGCATGAAGATCCAAAAAGCTGTCGTAACAGCCGCGGCCCCGAACCAGCGGACGCTGCCGCTGCAAACCGTCATCGATCGCGATGGTCAAGAGAAGCCCGTCCTTCGGATCATTGTCGAAGAGATCCGCCGGGCGGGCGTTGATCAGATCGCGGTGGTCATCTCGCCTGGCGACGAGGTTGTGTATGAACGGGCCGCGGGTGATTCCAACGTGCGATTCATCCGGCAGGAAAGCCCAACTGGCTACGCGGCCGCTCTGTCGTGCGCAAAGTCGTTTATGGCGGATGACCCCTTTCTCCACTTGGTCGGCGACCACTTATACGTATCCGCCCACGGCAGTCACTCCGCTCTCGACCTGGTGCGGGTGGCAACTCAAGAGGGGTGTGC
This sequence comes from Bryobacteraceae bacterium, assembly GCA_049579625.1. Taxonomy (GTDB): domain Bacteria; phylum Acidobacteriota; class Terriglobia; order Bryobacterales; family Bryobacteraceae; genus CAJCIT01. The sequence goes on along the minus strand of JBAUOG010000292.1, from coordinate 29,680 downwards.
GATCTCCGCAGTCCAGGCGACGCGTGAGACTTTGCTGCCGCTTTACGGCGCTATCGGAGGACACCCGCTGGCAGGGAAGAGCAATCTCTATCGAATTGAAAGAGTGATCGAGAAGCCCACACCCACGGAGGCCGAGCAAACCTTAATGACTGCCGGACTGCGAGCCGGATATTACTTCTGCTTCTTCGGTATGCATGTTCTGACGCCGACATTCATGGAAATACTGGCTCGACACCAGTCCGCCGGAACACCTGTCACAGTTTCCGCCGCGCTCTCCGAACTCGCTGGCCGGGAGCAATACCTGGCCTTTGAAGAGAAGGGCCATCGGTATGATGTCGGCGCGAAGTATGGTCTCTTCCATGCGCAGCTTGCGCTCGCGTTGCAGGGTAAGGATCGCGATACCGTACTGGCGCAAATGGTCGAACTGCTGGCGCTGCACCGGACCGATGGTAGCGGAACCAGGTCAGAAGTCTGATGCAACTGGTCCGGATCATAACGTCGACTAATCCCGCTGAAAGAGACTCCTCTGTCGATGAGTTTTCGAGGAACGCGTCGACTGCCGATCTGTTGCGGGAAAGCGCCGCCCTCGATCGCTTCTGGCGATCGAACAACAACCTGTATGAGCGCGTACGGGCTCAGTTCTTTCTTTACGCGATTCATCGCTTTCATTTGCAGCACCGCGCGGACATCCCGCAATCGGGTGTCATTCCGTTCGAGGTCAGTTCCCTCCTGCTGAAGCGCCGCTTCGAAGAGGCCATCGAACTGTTGAACCGGACTGCCGATTCTGCTGGTCTAAACAGCGCTCTCTCAAGCGGCTTTGCAGCGGCCTACCGCGGGTTGGCATTCAAGACCCTTGCCGACCAGGTGCGCCAGAGCGTGCGATCTGTGCGGGGGAATCAATGGATGTCGCGGATTGGACACCCTGCCGACTATCCGCTTCGATTACGCCCCGAGCTACTGGCGCGGACTTCCGACAATCCTCTGTATCCGATTCTGAAAGAGTCGACACCGGTCCGCATGGATCTGACGCACAGCGCGTGGAGCGACATCTTTTTCCTGGGGATGGATTTCCCGGAGGGCGCCAAGGTACTCAACGTCTCCATCGACTTGAGCATTCGGGATCAAAGCACGACACCCGAACCGCCGATCGAGGCATATCTGCGGGTCATCGACGAACCTGTGCTGCGCTTGACCAGCATCGATCTCGCAGCCACGGCTGACATCACCAGCATCGCCGAGCTGTTTGATTTTGGGCGAGACTATCTCGGGTTGCTGAAAGGGGCGGTCATTGCCTCCGGCATGGTGCCTTCCGCCATGGAAGGCATCGCTCAGCCGGTCAGCCAAGTACTAAAGCGCCTGGTCGGAGAGGGGCGCGGGATCGAGTTGGTCAGTCGTGTTCGGAACATTCCGAAAGGTTCGCGCTTGGCGGTTTCTACCAACCTGCTCGCCGCGTTGATTTCGGTTTGCATGCGCGCCACGAATCAAGCGCAAGCTCTTACCGGTCCACTCGACGAAGAAGATCGGAGGCTGGTTGCGGCGCGCGCCATTCTCGGCGAATGGTTGAGCGGTTCCGGCGGTGGGTGGCAGGATTCCGGCGGCGTTTGGCCGGGAATCAAACTGATCCAGGGAATCGAAGCGCAAGCAGGCGACCCCGAGTTTGGTATCAGCCGTGGGCGCCTCCTCCCGCAGCATCAAATCCTGGGAACCTCGGCTATTCCGCTGCAGGCTCGCGAAAACCTTCAGAACAGCCTGGTGCTGGTACATGGAGGAATGGCACAGGATGTGGGGCCCATCCTCGAGATGGTTACCGAGAAGTACCTCTTGCGCTCCCCATCGGAATGGAAGGCCCGGCACCAAGCGATCGGCATCCTGGACGGGATCTTGCGGGATCTCCGTGCCGGCGATGTGCGTGCCATTGGCGAAGGAACGGAGCGCAATTTCTTTGGCCCTCTACAGAGCATCATCCCCTGGGCCAGCAACTGTTACACCGAGAAGCTCATCGCGCGCGCACGTTCCGAAATGGGCGAAAACTTCTGGGGATTTTGGATGCTCGGAGGGATGGCGGGCGGTGGCATGGGGTTCATGTTCGATCCGGCGGCGAAAGCGGAAGCGCAGGATCGAATGCAAACCATCATGCTGGAGACGAAACGCGAGCTGGAGGATGCCGTCCCATTTGCCATCGATCCTGTGGTCTATGACTTCCGCATCAATGAACGCGGGACGTTCGCCGAATTGCTGGCGGGCAACGCTAGCTTGATGCCACGAGGCTACTACGCTTTGGTTGTCCCTTCCTTGCTTCGCAAGGACACGCGATTCATGCCGGAGTCCCTCCGCGCCGAGTTGGATCGCCTGGGTGCAGCTGCTCGCGACAACTCGGGATACTCACACCTTGTCCAGGATTTGTTCGATCGCCTGCTGCCCTCTTCGGCTAACGCCGCCAAGCAACAGAATCAGACCTTGGCCGATCTGCTAAACGGCAACGGCTTCGATGCGGTTGAGCACGAGCAAATCAGATCGGGCTTGCGCAGTGGGAGTCTTGGACTCTCGCAGAATCGCTTACCCATCACGACCGAAATCAAAGACGCACGCGAGGGCGACGTGTTCGATGCGAGAGGATCGGCAGACCCGGAGCTTAGGCGTTTGGGCGAAAAGGCATTGAGCGAAGGAGCCGTGGCGGTGGTTTCTCTCGCCGGGGGCGCCGGAAGCCGCTGGACTCATGGAGCGGGCGTGGTGAAGGCGCTCAGTCCCTTTTGCAAACTCGACAGTCAGTACCGCAGCTTCCTGGATGTCCACGTCGCCAAGACGCGCCGCTCGAGCGGGCTGGCTGGGACGGACATCCCCCTCGTCGTTACGACCAGCTATCTGACGCACGCCGCGATCCAAAAGGCTGTATCGAATGGGCGAAACCTGATTCTCTCGCCGGGCCGCAGCATCGGGTTGCGTTTTGTGCCGACGGCGAGGGATCTCCGCTTTGCCTGGGAAGAGGTATCGCAGCAGCTTCTCGATGTTCAAAAGCAAAAGCTACTAGAAAGCTCTCGCGCCGCGCTGATCCAATGGGCCGAACACGCAGGCGAAGCGTCGGATTACACAGACAATATTCCACTCCAGTGTTTGCACCCCACCGGCCACTGGTACGAAATATCAAACATGCTGCGGAATGGTGTGCTCCGTCAACTTATCGAACAGCGATCGCAGTTGAAGTATTTGCTGGTTCACAACATCGATACGGTGGGCGTGAACTTGGACCCCAATCTGCTTGGCTTCCATATCAAACAAGCTGCAGCAATTACGGTTGAGGTGATTTCGCGTCATGTCGAGGACCGTGGGGGAGGGCTGGCGCGCGTCAATGGACAGTTACGTTTAATTGAAGGATTTGCTCTTCCTTCAGAACGCGATGAGTCCACTCTTTCGTTCTACAACTCAAATACGTTCTGGATTGACATAGACCAATTTCTTGGCATTTTCTCCCTGACGCGCCATGACTTGGGCGACGCTAACCGGGTCGCCGTGGCAACCCGGCAGGTGGCGGCAAGTTTGCCTAGTTACATCACACTAAAGGACGTGAAGAAGCGGTGGGGCAAGGGTCAGGAAGATATTTTCCCGGTCGCGCAATTTGAACGGCTGTTTGTCGATGTAACTGCGAGAAAGGATCTTTCCTGTTCTTACATTGCGGTTTCCAGAAAGCGGGGCCAGCAATTAAAGGAACCGGGGCAATTAGACGGCTGGGTCCGAGACGGCTCGGCGGAGTTTGTAAGGTCCCTGGCAGATTGGACTTAGTTTCAGTAGGCTTGACGTTTTTCGGCGGCGCTTGCCGATTATGCACTTGGCCAATGCGATAACTGCCCGGCGACGGGTTGGATTGGGCTTCGGTTCCATTCGCTTCGGAACGTCTCTAGGAATTCGGGACCGCGAAGTTGCGGAATCGTTACGAGCACGACGCAGAATTCAGGAAAGCGTTTTAGCGCCCGAGCGGCAGACTCGCTTGAAAAGACGGTCACGCGTAAGGATGCAACGAAACCCGGCTTGTTGAGCTGCTTCCACCAGAGCGCCGTTCGTGAAACCTCCCCACCCTCGGTCGTCTGCGCAATTAGTCTCGATTCCGAACTCACTGAGAAGGCCGCCGATTTTCTTCGGTAAGTTGACGTCAAGCAACCACATGCGGCGCGTCCAGGATCTCCGATGCGACTCGCATCACTTCAGGAATCGCTTCGTGAGGAAACTGGCCATACGTTTCCACGATTTCTTCGACGCTCATACCTTCAGCCAGGCACGACAAAATGAAGGATACAGAGAACCGGGTTCCCCGAACCGCGAGTTTACCGCCAAGAAGCTCCGAATCCGCCACTATCCAGCGGAAGTTCTTAAATGCCTTCAGCGCATGAACCTCCATAATGTAAACCTGCCTCCCATCATTAGACCATGCGGGTAGGTTCGACAGGGATGGCTGTCCTCTTGTGCGGACTAGCCAGTTTATCTCCAGATTTTCGGAGGGAAAGGTCTGTAATTGTTGGGGAATTTGGTCGGGCTGCCGGGATTTGAACCCGGGACCTCTTGCACCCCAAGCAAGCGCGCTAGCCAGGCTGCGCCACAGCCCGAAACACCCAGTGTAGCGCACGCAACGTCTTTGGCCCGCTCGAGTACCCTCTTCAATTATTCAATTATGCTTGCGATCGGCCACGATGGTGATCTCCATATCGTCGGCCATGCGGACAATCTGATTCACCAAACTGTTGCCGCGCAGGCGGTCGAGGCCGTGGCCGATAATCCGCGGTAGAAAGATCTGACGCGCGTTGTGAAGCCGCGCGAAATCGACGACGGCCTTGGCATGATCGCTACCCATCAGAACGCGAGTTTCGACGTGGAGGTTACGGGCGAAGTTCAGATGGCGTTCCACCGCCTCGCGCTTTTCTGGCGGCAACGTTTTGAGGTCGGCGTGCTCGGCGACAAAGATGGCAAAGCAGTTGGTGTGCTGATAATCCGCCATCCGCTTCCCGCGCCTCACGAGCATCGCCGTAGAGGGATCATCGCTGATATAGATCACGATGGCGTCATGGGCTTTGCGGGGGGTAGCGTTGCCGGACGCCAGGGAGGCCGCCGCTTCCTCTTCATCCGCGGTCTGGCCAATTCGTTCTTCCACCTCATGGGCGGTCTGGCGAAGAGCCATTTCGCGGAGAGCCACCAAGGTGGATTCCCTGAAGAAGTTCTTCATGGCGAGTTGTGCCTTCTCCGCCGGATACACCACGCCCCGTTCCAACCGGTTCAGCAATGCCCGCGGGGTGAGGTCGATCATGACGACCTCATCGGCCTGCTTGACGACCCAATCGGGTATGGTTTCGCGGACCGTGATGCCCGTGATCTGCTCCATCTGGTCATTGAGGCTTTCCAGATGCTGAACATTCATCGTGGTCCACACGTCGATGCCGTGATCAAGGATGTAAAGGACGTCTTCCCATCGCTTGGCCCGAAGCGAGCCGGGCACGTTGGTATGGGGAAACTCATCTACAACCGCGATGTGGGGCTGGCGGTCGATGATTGCTTCCGTGTCCATCTCTTCGAAGCGCGTGCCGCGATACTCGATCACCTTGCGCGGGATCATTTCCAGGCCCTCGGTCTTGGCGATGGTGTCTTTGCGGGCGTGAGGTTCGAAGTAGCCGATGACAACGTCCACGCCGTTGGCTTTGGCCGTCTGTGCCTCATCCAGCATCTGGTAGGTTTTCCCAACACCGGCCGCATAGCCGAGAAAGACCTTCAGCTTGCCTCGAGAGCGAGATCCTGAGCCGCTGTCCGGCGTGCCGTCCGCGGAATCCTGAGGAGAAAATGGCGCGCTCATGGCTTAGCGGGAAGGACGAAGCGGTAGCCGACCCATGGTTCCGTCAGGATATAGCGCGGCTTGGCGGGCTCCGGCTCAATCTTCTTGCGCAATTGGCTGACGAATACGCGCAGATACTCGACTTCATCGCCGTAATCTGGGCCCCAGATGGTCTGCAGCAGCTTGCGGTGAGCAACCGGCTTATTGGCATTCGAGACGAGATACTGAAGGAGATCAAATTCTTTGGGCGTGAGCCGCACCGGGCGGCCCTGAGAGACAACCTGACGCGAAGAGAAGTCGATGGTCAGATCGCCGGAGACGTCGATGGGTGGAGTCTGATCAGAGAGCGTGGGAAGACGGCGGAGATTAGCCCGGATGCGCGCCATCAGCTCGTCGACGCTGAAAGGCTTGGTGATGTAGTCGTCGGCCCCGGCGTCGAGCGCCACGATTTTGTCTTTTTCGCGGTCCCGCACCGAGAGCACGATGATGGCGACATCGGAAATCTGGCGAATGGCCGCACAGGCTGCCATGCCGCCCATGCCGGGCATGTTCAGGTCGAGCAGCACCAAATCGAGGGGTTCGGTTCGAACGAGTTCCAGCGCTTCTTCGCCCGTCCGTGCTTCGTAGGCCTGATACCCGTTGACGGCGAGGGCCGTCTTCATGACGCGACGGATTTGCGGTTCATCGTCCACCACCAGGATGCGGCCACTATTCATGCCTGTTGATGCTCAGCTTCCGCCGGGGCTTTGGCAACGGCTAGGGACATAGTAAATCGGGAACCTGCCCCGAGTTTACTCTCAACACGGATGGAGCCACCGTGGGCCTCCACGATTTCTTTGGCGATGGCCAAGCCCATGCCCGATCCCTGGACGCCCAGACCGTCGTTGCGGGCGCGATAAAATTTCTCGAACACGTGCCCCTGTTCTAGCGCCGTGAGGCCCTCTCCCCGGTCGTGGACGGTAATGGAGACAACGCCATCCGCCTCGGCCGCGGAAATGGTGATGGTCGCTTGGGCTGGACTGTACTTCAAAGCGTTGTCGATGATCTGCTTTAAGGCCTGCGTAATGAGCTCGCGATCGGCATTAACCGGCGACAGGTGAGCGGGAATATCGATCTCAATCGAGTGACCGGCCGCCTGGTGACCGAGAGCCGCGAGGGTGGAGGAAACCAGATCCTGGATTTCAATTTCTTCGTGATGCAGCCGGATCCGGTTCGCATCGAGGCGGGCTAGATGGATCGCTTCTTCCATGATGCGTTTTAGACCAGCAACTTCTTCCCGAATCACGGCGAGCATATCCCGACGTTGATCAACATCGACCAACTCGGGCCGGAGAAGCAGTTCGGCCGCGGTATCAATGGCCGTGAGAGGAGTCTTCAGGTCGTGAGCCAAGGCGTCGATCAAAATGGATTTCAGCTCTTCGCTCTTCCGCACTGCTTCTGCTCGGCTGTGGGCCTCGCGCGCCTCCGACTGTGCCAGGCCGATGGCGATGGTGTTTGCGAGAGCCTGCAGATTCGCCTCACCCAGACGGGGACCACAGAAGCCCAGCGTGCCCAGATGAACGCCGCCCAGAGTGATGGGAACTAGCGTCATCCGTCGCGCCTCGTCGTACTCGACCGCGCCCCGGACGGCGGCTTGGCGAAGCCGCTCTTCCGGAATGGCGCTGTTTGGCGTGGAACGCTGGGTGACGCCGGAAGACGCCTGAAACAGCGCGGCTTCCGAGAACTCGAATAGTTCAATTACCTTGTTGACGATGAGCCGCCTGACCTCGCCCCCCGAATCTCCCAGCAACATCGATCGGCTTAACGCATAGAGCCGTTCGATTTCGCGCTGGCTGTTCAGGAGTTTTTCCTGTTGGCGACGGAAGTTGGTGGAGAGCTTGCTGGAAACCAGCGCAACGGTCAGAAACGCAAAAAGCGCAATCCAGTTTTGGGGATCGGAAATGGTGAACTTGCCGATCGGCGGAAGGAAGTAATAGTTGAAGAGCAACATCGCCGCAAATGAGGCGATGATGCCTTCTGACAGTGTGGCGACCGTTCCAATAAAGAGAATGACCAGTAAGTACGCCATCGCCGCGGTGGTGGCGTTTACCGTGACGACCCGGCTGCACAACACGGTGGTGACGCCAACGGCAACTAGAGACAGCGCGGTTGCGCGAAAGCGCGGCACAACCCGAAACATATGACCTTAGTTTACAGTCAACTGCGAGGCGGTAGCGGCCCTGGGGGCTGTCCAGGGAGAAATGCTCTCATTTTGAGGCCGCTGTTGCGGCGCTGACGTATTTGCGCTGCGCGCGAAGGCCGGCCGTTTGAGTCCCCCCACTAGCTCCCCGGCCGACGATTACATCATGGCCACGGGGGGTGCCGGTTCATCAGGGCTTCCCGCGCTACTGAGTGGAATTCTGATCATGAGGAGGGACAGAAGGAATATCACGATGATGCCGATCGCATAGGACGGGTTCTTGAACAGGGTCAATCGCTTGACGATTTGAGGCGCGAACAGCAGCCCGGCCCAGACAAGGCCCATGAGGGCCTCCCCGGCAATGAGGCCCGATGCGGTGAGGATGCCGGCGTTCTCGACGCGCGCTTTCTGCGCTTCGTTGTAGCCACGCTGCTTGACGGCCAAGTCGGCCACCCAGCGAATAACGCCTCCGATGAAAATGGCCGCAGTGGTTTCAAACGGCAAGTACATGCCGACCGAGACGAGCATTGGGCTTTTCACCTGCATCAGGATGAGTGCGGCGCCGAAGAAGATTCCCACCAGGATCAAGGGCCACGGCATATCGCCCCCGACGATGCCTTGAGCGAGCATCGCCATCAGCCCTGCCTGAGGCGCGGGCAATGCGCGATCGCCAAATCCCAGGCCACCAGACTTGATGTTCCCTTCGTGAAGCAGCACCAAGGGGAAATACATCACCAGGCTCGCGACTACGACGGCGATCAACTCGACAATCTGGATGCTGCGCGGGGTACCGCCGAGGATGTAGCCGACTTTGAAATCCTGCAGGAGTTCGCCGGCGACGGCCGAAGATACACAGACCACGGCCGCCACACCAAGAACGGCCACAACGCCACCCTTTCCGGAAACGCCGAGAGACACCATCAACAGCGCGGCGATGATGAGTGTCGAAAGGGTAAGGCCGGAAATGGGGTTGTTGGATGAGCCGATAATGCCGACGAGATTGCCGGAGACAGTGGCGAAAAAGAAACCGAGAATCAGCATGACCACGGCGGCGACAGTGCCGGCAACGATACCACCCGACAAATAGGTATACAGAATAATCATCAGCGCGAAGACTACGCCGATCATTGAAAAGACAACCTTGGAGCTCATATAACGCTCCGTACGTCCGAGTCCGGCGGTTTGCGCGGGAGTCAACTTCATGTCGGCGAGCATGCGCTTGAATCCCGCCGTCAGGTTGTCCTTCATTCGAAACAGTGTGTAGGCAGCGCCCACCAGCATGCCGCCGACGGCAATGGGACGGACGATGAAACGCCATACGGCGAGGGCCTGACCGCCCCACGATTCGTCATTCGCGTCGGTCGGCAGGAACGAGTGGATTTGGGGACCAAGGAAGTAGATCAGGAGCGGTACCATGAGGCCCCAGGCAAGTACGCCTCCGGAGAACTGGAGGGCGGCAAGACGGATGCCGATAATGTAGCCGACCCCGAGATATGCCGGGCTGACGCTGGGTGCGGAGAAGACCGAGACGCCACCGACACCCAAGACATTTTTCGTATCGGCTCCGCCGAGGCGAACCCGGCTGGCGCCGAACTGGCCGATAGGCACGAAGAAGTCCCGTCCATCCGCGAATAAACCGAACTTGCCCAGCAAGTAGACTATGCCGCCAACGCCAATGTTCCAGAAGAGAAACTTGGCCGCTTGTGCTCCGCGCTGGCCGGCCTTGTGAATTTCAGACGCTGCCAGGGATTCGGGAAAAGGAAGTTCCGGGTCTTCCACCATGACCCGTCGCACGAGGGACACAAACAACACGCCGAGCACACTGCCGACGATCATGAGCGTGGTGGATTTCCAATAGGCGTCAGCAAAGCCAAAGGACGGCCAAGCCCTTGCGATGAGGAAGGCGGGCAGGGTGAAGATGGCTCCAGCCGCAACGGACTCGCCGATTGAGCCAGCTGTTCGGGCGATGTTTTCTTCGAGGATGGAGCCCTTCATGAGCCGCAAAACGGCCATGCCGATAACTGCGGCGGGATACGTGGCGGCAATAGTTATGCCGGCCCGCAATCCCAGGTAGGCGTTGGCCGCACCGAGAACGACGGTCATTATCAGCCCGAGCAGGACGGCGCGAAAAGTGAGTTCGCGCATCTTAATCGACTCGGGACCAAACGGCTTATGGAGCGTGGCCATGGAGTGATCCTACTGCAAACGGGATTTTACTAGTTCACTCAAAGCCTTGCCGTCGACGCGCTTGCCGGCAAGTTTGGCCTGAGCGGCCTTCATCACGAGACCCATCTGTTTGGCGCTGGAGGCGCCTGTTTCCGAGATCGCGGCGGAAACGGCGGCCTCGAGTTCGACGGCGCTGGGCGCGGAAGGCAAGTAGGCTTCGATCAACTGGATCTCCGCTTCTTCCTTGGCGGCCAGCTCCTCACGGCCACCCTTCCGGAACATGTCGGCCGACTCTCGTCGCTGCTTCAGGAGCGTGTTCATGACCTGGATCTCGGTAGCCTCGTCGAGCGGCTTCATGGAATCGATCTCGTGCTTCTTGAGAGCGGTCTTGATCATCCGGACGGTGCTGAGGCGGGTCTCGTCCTTGGCCTTCATGGCTTCAACCAAGTCTTTCTGAATTCGATCGAGTAACGGCATAGCGCTTGCTATTGTACGCGCACGGCCAGTCCGGCGCCGAAAATATGGCCTGAGATGTTGCTGAAAACGGGCCAAAGTCCGCTGGCAGACGGGCTGTTCAGCGCTCATGTACTTGTTTGTGAACGAAGGCCTTGGCTTTATACTGAAACCTTGCCACTGATCGGCCACTTCCAGATTGGGAGTTGGCCCGACTTGCCGCGCATCGGGCGATCAAGGCCATGGACTCACTCACTTGCTAGTATCCATTCTCATTCCTGTTTATAACGAGCGCACCGTCGCGGAGCGCAGTTTGCGCATGGTTCTGAACGCGCCACTGCCGGATGGAGTGGAGCGGGAGCTGATCATCGTTGACGATTGCTCCACGGATGGGACCTTCGACATTCTGCAGCGGCTGGCGGTCGAAGACTCCCGGATCCACCTCTTCCGTCACGAGAAGAATCAGGGGAAGGGTGCATCCGTCCGGGACGCGATTCAGCACGCAACCGGAGACTTTTGCCTGGTGCAGGATGCCGACCTTGAATACGACGCCGCGGACTATCCGAAACTGTTAAGGCCGCTGCTGGACGGGCGCGCGGACGCTGTTTTTGGATCACGCTACCTGCCTGCCGAACAAACACGCGTTCTCCCGTTTTGGCATTCGATGATGAACAAAACGCTAACGTTCATCTCGAATATGTTCTGTAACCTCTCACTAACTGATATGGAGACCTGTTATAAGGTCTTTCGCACAGACTTACTGAAGAGCATCCCGATCCGGTCGGACCGTTTTGGCTTCGAGCCCGAGATAACTCTGAAGAGCGCGAAGCGCAAATTGCGGATCTACGAAGTCCCGATCAGTTATCACGGCCGCACTTATGAAGAAGGAAAGAAGATCGGCTGGCGAGATGGCGTCAAAGCGCTTGGTGTAATTCTGCACTTCTGGCTGATTGACGATCTATATGTCGGTCAATACGGCCGGGGATTCCTCAATAACCTTACGGGCACACCCCAGTACGTACGTTGGCTGACGGATACTATTCGCCCTCACCTCGGCGACCGCATTCTCGAGATTGGCGCCGGCATCGGCAACATCAGTTCGCGCCTGATGTCGCGCCGGTTCAGCTACATCGCCACCGAAAGCGATGCACTATATCTGCATGCGCTTCAGAACCGGTTCTTGCGCACGCCAAATGTTTTCGTTCGCAAGTTGGTCCCCGAGAGCGACGAGGACTTTCACAACGTTCCGAAGCCGCTGGACACGGTAATTTACATGAACGTGCTGGAGACGGTGGACGACGATAGTGCGTTGCTGAAGCGGGCCTACTCGGTGCTGCCCGCGGAGGGGAAGCTGATTTTGGTGGTTCCGGCAACACCGGCCCTCTTCGGCACCTTGGATCAGACACTCGGGACCAAGCGGCGTTATTCCCCAAAGGAACTTGCCAGCAAGTTAGCGAGCGCCGGCTTTCAACTCGATCACCTGTATCAATTGAACCGTGCCGGTTTGCCGGCCTGGTTCATGTATGGCCGGATTCTGAGGTCCCGTCAGATTTCGAAAATATTTTTGAAGGTGTTCGATAAGACCATCTGGTTGTGGCGCTTTATGGATCGACTGTTGCCCTGGCCGGGCGTGACGGCAGTTTGCGTGGCCACTCGAGTGAGTTAAAGAGCCTTGATCCGGCCACAGAATTCGCCGTTACATCCGCTATAATCGCGGCCAGCCATGGTTTCTTGCGTCACGAGCCAAAGACAACGCATGCTATCGCTCCTGACGGCGGTTGCGATTGCGTTAACGCTGATCGGTTGCGGAAAATCGGGTGAGACGTCAGCCAGCGCCAGTAAGCCGCTGGTGGCAAATCCGCGCGCGTCGTTTACGGCCGAACCCAACCCGGTGACGGTCACGGACGGCACCAAACTCGGGATCACAAAGCTGACCTGGAATACGACCGCAGCCAAGTTCGTGCAGATCCGTGTAGGAAAACCGGACGGCCCGCTGCTTTGTGAGGGAAGCAACACGGGTTCGTGTGACACGGCCAAGTGGGTTACAGACGGCATGATTTTCTACTTGCAGGATTCGGCGGGCAAAGTGACGGATCCATCTGCAACTCTAGCGGCCGTCACCGTTCAGGTGAAATAGCGACGGTTCGCAAACCGGTCTTGATTATGCACGTATTCAACGACATAATCGAGCGAGCGGAAACTGCGGGCCAAGGAAAGTGATGGACAGTCTCGCTCTCCACCCGGCGGTGGGGCTAGGACGATACGATCCGATGTGGCCATCGCCTTAGGGAATTGCCGCCCACAACCAGCCCGAACATTCTTGCGCACGACAGAGATCTGAGCCGCGCATAAGTTTCGCTCCCTCCACAACTTCCGGAAACCCGCAAGTAACGGCCTTGGTGGAAGCCCCGTCCAACCCGGTTGTTATACTGTGAGGGCTCTTATTAATATGAGGTATTTGTGTGCGTTCTTATTGTCCGTCGGCCTCGTTTCCCCGGCGGGCGCTCAAACCGGCTACCAAAACTTTCAGGCGGCCCGTGGCGTTATTGGGCAGCCGATCTTTGCTGGGGGAGTCTACGCCATTTCCCAGTCGACCGTGGGGGGTGTGCAGGGAGTTGCAGCGACGTCTAACCGAGTTTTTGTCGCCGACGGGAACATCCTCTCCGTCCTCCCGCAGAACAACCGGGTACTGATCTTCGATTCGACCCAGATACCTGCTCCGACTGCCGATCTTACAGGCCTCCAGCCCCCGCCACTCACGACCGTAAACCGCTGCGTACTATGCAACTTCTCGGCCATTAACGTGCTAGGCGAGCCGGACTATGTCACCCCAAACCCAGGAGCTGGGGTTGCGCCTGCGGTAGTTCCGGCGACTCAGTCCAACATGTACGCCCCGACCGCCGTCGCCAGCGACGGCACGATCCTGGTGGTTGCCGACACTAATTACAACCGGGTTTTGATCTACAACTCCATCCCGACCACGATCGACGCAAGCCCGAATGTCGTCCTTGGCCAATCCAACTTTACGACCGTCCAAAATGCCAATACGATTAACGCCTCCTCGGTACGTGGTCCACAGGGAGTGTGGATCCAGAACGGCAAGCTTTTTGTTGCGGATACAGGGAACAGCCGGATCTTGATCTGGAACACGATCCCAACTACCAACAACCAGGCCGCTGACGTGGTGCTCGGTGAGGCCAATTTTTCCACTCGCCTCAATCCTGTTGCCAACGTGGCTCTGGTGGCGGCTGCCAACACGATGTACAGCCCGACTTCTGTCACATCCGACGGAACACACCTGTTCGTGGCCGATGCCGGATTCAATCGGGTATTGATTTGGAACAGCATTCCCACCACAAACCAGCAGGCGGCGGACTTCGAAATCGGCCAGCCCAGCATGACAACCACGGCGCCGAATAACAGCACCGGCTTTTGCGCCTCAAACGGCACGAACACGACAACTAATACCCCGACGTATCCATTTGAGTGTGAAAAGACGCTTAGCACTCCTCGCTTTGCCTTGGCCGACAATCTGGGGCGACTTTATGTCGCCGATGGCGGCAATGACCGAGTGCTGATCTACAAGGCGATCCCCACGTCGAACGGGGTCGGTGCGGATAACGTCCTGGGACAGCCGGATTTCGTCTCGAACGTGGTGACCGATCAGACCTACCTGATTACTTCGACGGTGGTTTCCAACAACTCGAGTGCCAATACCGTCCGCTCGCCCAGTTCGCTGGCGTGGGACGGCACAAATCTGTATGTCACTGATCCATACGACCTGCGCGTTCTCTATTTCAGCCCCGGCTCGCCATCTTTGGTTCTGCCGAACGACTCGATCCTGAACGCTGCCAGCCAACAGATTCACGCGGAAGGGTACGTCGTGATTGGGGGAACCGTCACGAAAGGCGACGGGGTTACGATCACCATTGCCGGAACCGGATATACATACACAACGGTAAGTGGGGACTCGTTGCAATCAATTGCCGACGGTCTTGTGAGCGCCATCAACAGCAGCAACAGCGGTGCCGGGGACCCGAACGTCATCGCCGTCTCGGTGCCCGGAGCGATTGTGTCTCTCAACGCCAGGGCAGAAGGTGCAGCCGGCAACTCGGTGACACTCGCCGCTAGCGTGTCCAGTTCGGCGACGGAAACAGCGACCGCATCCGGGATCTCGCTGACCGGGGGGACCGCATCGACGCTTGCGCCGGGCACCTTCGTGACAATCAACGCGCCGCCAGGGGTGAGTCTATCGCCCAACGGAGGGTCCTATACGGCCAACACTGCACCCCTGCCGGTCAGCTATCACGGAGTGCAAGTCTATTTCGATGGGATCCCGGGCTCGATCGCTTATGTAATGCCTAACCAGATTCGGGTCCAGATGCCCTTTGACTACAGCGGCACCGATACCGGAAGTGCCTATGTGCGGTTGAACAACCTGGATGGTAGCGTGAGCGTGTCCAATGCCATTGGCTTAACAATTGTGCCGGCGAATCCAGGCATTTTCAGCATGGGGGCTGCCACGCCGCCTCAGGCTATTGCCGTGCATGCGAGCAGCTATGGATCGGCCATTGTTTCGGTGGACGGCTCAATCACCGCGGGAAATACGGCCACGGTTTCCATCAACGGCCGGCCGTACACGTACACGGTGCTGGCGACCGATACGCTGAACACCGTACAAGCTGCTTTGGTCGCTATGATCAACGCGGATCCCCAAGTAACAGCCACCGCGTCGAGTGCATTTACGCGCATCATCATCCAGGCGAGGATTCCCGGCCCCGCTGGCAATGGCATCCCGGTCGCCACCTCCACGAGCACGGGCGCTACGATTATCGTCACTGCATTCAATTCGGCTACCTGCTGTGCCAATACAGCGGGCAGTCCGGTCACCACTGCGAATCCGGCCGCCGAGAACGAACTCATCAACATTTTTGGCACTGGCCTGGGTATTCTGGCAAACGGCCAGGGGTCGCCGGCCGGTTATCCCTACTTAGGACCAGTCCCAAACTCTGTCGATCAAGCTAACTTTGTGGCTGCCACACTGGCCGGTTCAACGGCTCAGGTGTTGAATGCAGGCTTCCCGTACGGATCGATTGGTATTTACCAGATCGAATTGCAGATGCCGGCCAGCCTGACGACGAGCAACAACGCCCAACTCTATATTGCTCAGAATGCGTTCATCAGCAATATCGTCGCGTTGCCGGTTACGTCGAGCGGCGCGACCTCGCTAGTAATCACTCCCAATCCTATTGTTGTGACCAATGGAGGACCCCTGGTCGGCACCGCGACCATTACCTATAACGCATCCGTTCCCGTCAATATCTACGCGGGCAGCACGCTGCTATGCAACGGCGCCTCGAGCGGGATCTGTACAACGGGAAACTGGGTTACCGACGGGCTTGTCTTTACGATGGCCGACCCCTCAACGGGAACCACCCTTGCTACGGCGATCGCGAGCGTACAAACGCCCAGTGCCATGCTTACCGCCAATCCGAACCCCATCATCAATGACGGTACGGGGTTGGGAACGACAACCATCATCGTCAACGCGAACACCCCGGTGAATGTGTACGCCGGCGGCACTCTGTTCTGCGGTCCCCTTTCCAGCGGCACCTGCACAACCGGTAAGTGGGTATCGAGCAACACGGTCTTTACAGCCGACGTGCCGGGAACTAACCAGGTTCTCGCGACGCTCAAGGTGCCGGTACAAAACCCATCGGGAACAATCAGCCTCTCGCCGAATCCTGTCGGTGTCACTGACGGCACTGGCCTGGGGGTAGCCACGGTTAACTTCAGCGCCAATGTCCCGGTAAATGTCCTCGCCGGGGGCAACCTCCTTTGCGGAGGCATGTTGAGCGGCTCCTGCGCTACCGGCAAATGGGTGCAAAACGGGCTTGTCTTCACGCTGGTGAATCCAGCTGCAAGCAACGCGGTTCTGGCGTCGGTCACGGCCCAAGTACAGGCCGTGGCGCCATCCGGCACGATTTCGCTTCCCAATCCGATTGTGGTCACCGACGGCACAGGGCTTGCTATCGTCAATGTCGCATTTACGGCGAACGTCGTCGCCGATTTGTACGCCGACGGAACACTTCTCTGTGGCCCTTCGACCGGCGAGTCGTGTCTAACCGGCAAATGGGTTGCGAACGGGACCATCTTTACACTGAAGGCTGAATCAAACGGGGCGCTGCTCAGTACGGCGACAGCTGTCGTTCAGGGGCCCCAAGGAACGCTGTCGGCCAATCCAAATCCAATCATCGTGCCCGCTGGAGCATTCCTTGGCACAACCACGATCAACTACTCGGCAAACGTTCCAGTCAACGTATATGTGAATGGAACTCTGTTCTGCGGCGGTGCCGCCACCAGCGGCAGTTGCACGACTGGCAATTGGGTTACAGATGGCATGGTGTTCACTTTGTTTGCACCCAGCACCAACCAACCGCTGGCATCACTGACAGTCCACGTTCAAAGCCAGTAGCCAGGCATTTACCGGTCTCGTCCGCGCGAGGACTCAGCGCCGTTGACGGGTGGCTGCTCCGGGCGAATCCGAAGCAGGCGTTTGATATCCTGAGGCTTCGGAAACTCGCAACGAGCGAGCGTCCGCCCCACGTAATGCACATCAAGAAGCAGCGCCTCCTAACGCCTGGTCCAACTCCTCTTCTTCCCGCCGCACTGCACGCCATGATGGGTTCAGACATCCATCACCGCACCGAGGAGTTCCGGAACCTTTACCGCAGTGTTCTCGCAGACCTGAAGGAGATCCTGGGCACATCGCACGATGTGTTGACGCTGGTCGCGTCGGGCACCGGCGGATTAGAAGCCGCCACGCAGAACTTCTTCTCTTCCGGTGATGAGACGCTGGTCTGCTGCGCGGGCAAGTTTGGCGAACGCTGGGTTGAACTCATGAAGGCCTGGGACATGAAAGCGACCGTGCTCAAGGCCGAATATGGCGATGTTGTGAAGCCGGAGGCAGTTGAAGCCGAGCTGGCCCGGAATCCTCGCATTAAGGGTGTCTTCGTGCAGGCCTCAGAGACGTCCACCGGCGCTGGGCACGACGTCAAAACAATGGGTCTGGCGGTGCAGAAAACGAACGCGATCTTCGTTGTTGATGCGATTACGGGCATCGGCACAATGCCGCTCGATATCGACGGCTGGGGTCTGGACGTCGTGGTGGGTGGATCACAGAAGGCATTCATGATTCCGCCTGGCCTCGCGTTCATCGCGATCAGCCCGAAGGCTTGGGCTTTGGGCGAAAAATCCACGGCGCCCCGCTATTACTTCGATCTGAAAAGGGAGAAGAAGAACGCCGCCAATGGCGAATCCGCCTGGACACCAAACACCTCGCTCCTGCTGGCGCTAGCCGAAACACTGAAGTACATCAAGGCGCTGGGAATGGACAAACTGGTCGCCAATGCGCAGTTGCTGGCCCGGGCGACGAGAACGGCGGTTACTGAGCTAGGCCTTGAGGTCTTCTCCAGTTCGCCCGGTTCTTCGGTTACTGCCGTGCGACCGCCGGCCGGGATGGATTCCGGCGTTATCGTGAAAGAGTTTCGCAGCCGCTTTAATGCAATCATCACCAATGGCCAAGGTTCGATGAAGGGACAGATATTCCGCATCGCCCACCTTGGTTATTTCGACTTTCACGATCTATTCGCGCTCATTGCAGAGCTTGAGCTGATTCTCACGGCCAATGGCCATCCAGTGAGATTTGGCTCAGGTGTCGCGGCTGTGCAGAACGTCTATGCCGAGGTAGCTCTCCCGCAGGCGGCGCTCGTAGGGAACACAAAGTAAAAACATGAAAATCGTAGTGGCAGAACCGCTGGCTCCGGCGGGCGTGGAATTACTGCGAGCCCAGCAGGGCTGGGACGTTGTCGTGGCTGATCCAAAGAGTTACGAGGCGCACCTATCCGACTGCGACGCACTGCTGGTTCGCAGCGCCGTGAAAGTGACGAAGGCGGTTCTTGAAAAGGCTCCGATGCTGAAGGTCATTGGCCGCGCCGGTGTCGGCGTTGACAATGTAGACCTGGAGGCATCGACGGCTGCCGGCGTGCTGGTGATGAACACGCCAGGCGGCAACTCCGTCTCGGTAGCTGAACACACGCTCGCGTTAATGCTGTCCATGGCTCGCTCGATTCCACAGGCCAGTGCTTCAACGAAATCGGGCAAGTGGGAGAAGAAGCAGTTTCTCGGCAATGAACTTCGGGGCAAGACACTGGGTGTTGTTGGGCTTGGCAGCATCGGACGCGAAGTGGTGAAGCGAGCGAAAGCATTCGAAATGACAATTCTGGGGCACGATCCCTACGTGAGCTCGCAGCACGCGAGTGATCTCGGAGTGAGTCTCGTAGCGCTTCCGGAGCTATATAAGCAGAGCGATTACATTACGCTGCATGTGGCACTAACTCCTGAAACCGAGCACATGCTCAGTGCTGCCGCCTTTGTGCAAATGAAGCCCGGCGTGCGGATTGTGAACTGCGCGCGCGGCGAGTTGGTGGATGCCAAGGCCTTGAATGAAGCGCTTGAAAACGGCACGGTTGCCGGTGCGGCGCTGGATGTTTTTGAAAAGGAACCCCCGGTCGACGAGCCGCTATTCAAGGTTCCGACTGTGGTCGCCACTCCTCACATTGCCGGATCGACTGAGGAAGCACAGGAACTGGTCGGCGTACGGATTGTTGAGCAATTGGTGCAATACCTCATCAGTGGCGTGGCCCTCAACGCAGTCAACATGCCGGCCATGACACTCGAACAGTACAGGACACTTGGACCCTGGGCTGACCTCTCTGAGAGGCTTGGCTTTTTTTTGAGCCATATTGCGAACGGCAATCCACACTTAATTCGGCTCACCTACTCGGGCCACATCGGCGAGAGCGATACCCAGTTACTTCGCAATGCGGGCATGGCCGGCATCTTAAGCCGTTCGTTGGAACAAAAAGCCAACGTAGTGAACGCAATGCAGATTGCGGCTCGCCGGGGCTTTGCTGTGGCGGAGCGCCGTGAGCCACGCAACGGGCACATGGACTCGATCCGCATCGAGATCGAAACCGATCTCGGCACGTTCGCAGCGGAGGGCTCGGTCGTTTTGAACCGGCCGCGGCTGGTGCAAGTGGAAGGGATCGCTTGTGAGGCGACCCTCGGCGGGCACCTAATGTACTCAAGAAATGATGACGTTCCGGGCGTGATCGGGTTCCTGGGCACCGTGCTCGGACACAATGGCATCAACATCGCTAATTTCGCACTGGGTCGCCAGGATGTCTCGGATGGCCGGAAGCCCGGCGAACCGCTGACCGCGATCTCCATCGTTGAAACCGACCAGGCCGTGCCCGACGGGGTGGTAACGCAGCTCTTCGAAAACAAAGCTGTGCGCTTTATCCGCCGCGTCACGTTCTCGTAGGGAAACCGCGCGTCGGTTTCGCAGGCGGTCAATTTCCAGCGGGAGTGCTACGAATCACTAGGAATTCCAGATACGTTGGCTGGGCCTTCGTCCGGTAGACCCTCTCCGTCGCGATCTTGAAGTCGGAGGGTTTGGCAGTTGGGATGTTGGTGAATACCTGGGGATTACGGTCTACCAGGGGGAACCAGGAACTCTGGATCTGCACCATGATCCGATGACCCCGCCGGAAGCAATGGTCGATGTCCGGCATGGTGAAGCGGATCTCTTCCACCTTGCCCGAAGTGAAGGGCTCCGGCTTCTCGAAGCTATTCCGGAATTTGCCCCGGAACGGCTCCCCGCGAACCAGTTGCTCATATCCCCCCATCTCCACTTCTTCCGGGTTCGGCTCCGGGTTGGGGTAATCTGCTGGCGATACGTCGATAAGCTTGACGACAAAGTCGGAGTCGGTGCCGGTGGTCGAAACATGCAGCACCGGCGTCACAGGGCCCGCAATAATCATGTCCTGTTCCAGGGGCTCCGTTTCATAGGTCAGAACATCACTCCTGGTTGCGGCAAAGCGCTGATCGCCCGTCATGTACTCACGGGCCATTTCGGGGACCACTTTTCCAAAGAATGGAACGGGGTGGTTTGGGTCACTCCGGTATTCGTCAAAGGCCTTTCCTGCACTGGCGCCGTCAGTCGCGACCTCGATCTCGGAAGGAGGGTCGAACGTCAGCTTTCCTCCAGCGTGCAGGTACAGTTTCGCGAGCTGCGCCTCTTCCGGAGGCCACTTGGCGTACTCGTGCCATTGATTGTCGCCAGTCTCAAACATGACTGCCTTCGGATTTGGTGGGGCAGCACCGCCTTTGAGGTAATACCGAAAGAAAGGGAATTGGATTTCCTTCCTGAAGTAGACCGCTGTCTTTGCAGCGAAATCAATGTCTCCCAACTTCGAGCCATCACCGTGAGACCAACCACCGTGAACCCACGGTCCCATGACGATCCGGTTGACGGGCGGATTCCCATTCGCGCCTATCGCTCGCCACGTCTTTAGCGTTCCCGAGAGGTCCTCGGCGTCATACCAGCCACCAACCACGAGAATGGCCGGTTTAATGTTTCTGAGATGCGGCAGAAGGTTCCGCGACTGCCAAAACTGATCGTAGTTCGGGTGAGCGATGATGTCAGTCCAGTACGGATTCTTGTATTTCAGGTACTCTTCATCGGCGTTCGCCAAAGCGCCCAGGTTCAGATAGAACCGGTATCCATCCTTGAAGGGCACGTCCACTTTCTGCTCGTGATCGGGAGTGACCAGACCCTCGTGCTTGAAGAAATCGAGATAGAAGCCGAAGTTGGCGGCGAGGAAAAAGGCGCCGTTGTGGAATGCGTCGTCGCCCATGTAAAGATCCGCGATGGGGGCCTGGGGCGAAGCGGCAACGAGGGCGGGATGGGCGTCAATAATGCCCGCGGAGGAATAGAACCCCGGGTAAGAAATGCCCAACAGGCCGACTTTTCCATTGTTATCGGGCACGTTTTTCACCAGCCAGTCGATCGTGTCGTATGTGTCGGTACTTTCGTCAACGTCAGTTTTGCCACGCTTGGTTTCGAGGTGCGGCGTCATCTCCTTCCATTCGCCCTCTGACATGTACCTTCCACGCACGTCCTGGTAAGCAAATATGAAGCCCTCGCGCTCGAACTCCTCGCCCGGATACAGGCTCTTCAGGTAGATATCCTCGCCGTATGGAGCGACACTATACGGTGTTCGCATTAGGACTATGGGGTATGTCTTGCTGCGGTCTTTCGGAATATAGACGGCTGTGAAAAGGCGCTTGCCATCGCGTGCCGGAATTCGGAATTCATACTTTGTGTAGTTTTCGCGAACACTGAACTCTTCGGCGGCTAGCAGACGAAATGCTGGGAAGAGGGCCAAGGCGAGGCAGAACAGGTGTTTCCATGTATTCGCATCATTGAGGTGGCGGCGGAGAAAGCGCACCTTGATCCGCGGTGATCCTGCCTTCGGCTGCTTCGTGCCAGGGTCGCCGGCTTCAATTGGCTTAAAGAGCATTTTCTATCTTAGCGGCAGCGAAGTTTCGCGACGGCCTGGCGGAGGTGCTAGCCAGAATTGGGCACAAGCCGAGAAATTGCCGCAATGGGACTCTTCTGCGTGGCCTCGGCGCCTCACGCAAAACACACCCATGTCAATTGCAAACGAAGGCCGCGAGCACAAGCAGCCGGGCAGATATACTCCCAACCTTTATTTTTCAGGGGTCTGGGCGAGTTTTTGGGTTTACCGAATTGCGCAGCCTGTGGTAATATCTTAGTAGCCTCCCTGGTGCGCCTTCGAGGCATACCTCAAATTCCCCTCACGGAGCACATACACTTTCGAATGAGTTTTACCGTTTTCCTTGGAAATCTCCCTGTCTGGGTGACTGCCGATGACATCAAGTCATGGCTGACCTCAGAAAACCTTGTTGCAGACGCAGTCAAGGTAATCCGCAATCCCGAAACACAGGAATCCAAAGGCTTCGCCTTTATCGACGCGCCGAACCAGGAGGAGATGAACTCCATCATCCGCCGCTTCGACCGCGCTCCTCTCGAAGACCGCCTGCTTCGCGCCAATCCCGCACAACCCCCAAAAGGTAAGAGCGTCGGCGTGACTACGAAAGCCACTGTTGTTCCCGACCGCACTCGCCGGCCGGCTGTCAGTGGCGCAAATCCAACGCAACGTAAGGCCACCGGCAATGGTCGCCGCCACAACGGCCCCGCCGCCGGACAGAGCGCTTTTGCTGAGGAGCTCGCAAAGGTTCTTTAGCCTGCGCGCTCCTCTCCCCCTCCTTTTTTGCAAGACCTTTCTCTCCAGTAACTTCCTCTTTCCCAAATCCCTGTGCGGTGATATACTTCGCAGCGGTCGGTGAATGTCCCACATTCGGTTCGCTCGTTGCTCGGCGTTTGCCGATAGGTCTGGTTTTCTGTCCGGATTCTGTCATCGCGGGGATGGTGACGCTTGGATCGCGATACAAAGGTCAATCTCGTCATAATTCGTGTGTGCTTCGTCCTGCTTCTCGGGTTTGCCGTAGGTAAACTACAGCCATTCGGCATGGGTGTAGTTCCCGCCGCGGCCTGTGGGGTTGCCTTGGCTGCCTTGGTGGTCGTACTCGAAACAAGGATCAGAGATCTCAAGGTAAACCAGTTGCTGGGCGCTGTCGCCGGATTGTTTTGCGGCGCGGTCCTGGGCTTGATTCTGGTCGCTACGTTCCGGGACCATTCCGGCGGAGGGTTGTTCCCGATGGTGATTCCATTAGTCACCGGCTACCTGGGAACTGCGGTGGGGCTATCCCAATCGGATCGCCTGCACTGGAATTCAAACGCCGGAGTTCCGGCTCTGAACTCGGTCAAAATCCTCGATACCAGCGTTATTATCGACGGTCGGATTGCGGATATCGCTGATTCCGGCTTTCTCGACGGGGTGGTCGTAATTCCACAGTTCGTTTTGCGCGAGTTGCAGATGGTCGCGGATTCATCAGACTCACTGAAGCGCAACCGAGGCCGGAGGGGGTTGGACATCGTCCAGCGCCTGCAGAAGATTCCTCGCATCTCCGTCGAACTGGTCTCCGACGATGTCCAAAAGGTCCGGGAAGTCGACCTGAAGTTGCTGGAATTGGCCAAGGCCCGCAAGTGCAAGGTTGTCACAAACGACTTCAATTTGAACAAAGTGGCACACGTTCATGGGGTCGAGGTTCTAAACATCAATGAGCTGGCGAACGCACTGAAGCCTGTCGTGCTTCCGGGAGAGACCATGCGAGTCTTCATCCTGAAAGAGGGGAAAGAATACAACCAGGGTGTCGCCTACCTCGACGATGGGACGATGGTTGTGGTGGACAATGCCAAACGCCAAATCGCAAAAACCGTCGACATCGTGGTTACGAGCGTCCTACAAACGACAGCAGGAAAGATGATCTTTGGAAAGTTCGATGAGCGTCACCAGGAAAGGACTTTGGTCACGGCTGCCGGCGCACTCGCTGCCGAAAGCGCCTCCGCCGCAGCGAAGGAACTGATTCCCCCCGCTAGCTGATCCATGGTCCGCCACCCCCAGTGTGCCGCGGGTTCCGCGACGCGACATGGTAATCTCGGCTTACCCGCCGTCGGATTCGCCTATGATGAGAGGACGAACCAAAGACAAGCATTTGTTTCCCCGTGCGGCGGTTCGATAGCCAAAGGCTTCCTGAATTCATGAAAGTTTCTGTCATTATCCCGGCTGCTGGCCTCGGAACTCGGATGGGTCGCGGCGCGCCTGAGAAAGAAGGGATTAGTCGCAAGCAGTTCATGCTGTTGAACGGCTCGCCAATCCTGATTCACACGATTCGCAAGTTTGTTATCACGCCGTTGGTCACCGAAATTGTAGTGGCTTTGCGGGCGGACGATCTCGCTTGGGCAAACGATCATTTTGCAAAGCAAGGCTTCCCCAAGCTGGTTCGCACCGTCGAAGGCGGCGAATCGCGCCAGCAATCGGTGGAGAACGCCCTCGCTACCATTTCCGACGACACCGATTTAGTGGCGGTCCACGATGCGGTGCGCCCCTTTATTGAACCGCGCACCATCGAGAAGGTGATTCTAGAGGCGGCGCAAACGGGTGCGGCCATCGTTGGTGTCGTGCCGGTGGATACCGTGAAGCAGATCCAGCGCAACAAGGTGCGTGCCACGCTGCCCCGCGAACGCTTGATTCTGACTCAAACGCCTCAGGTCTTCCGCTTGAATCTGCTCCGCGACGCATTCGAGAAGGCGCGCCAGGACCTTTTCATCGCCACCGATGAATCTTCCCTTATTGAGCGCCTTGAAGTTGTGGAAGTATCAGTGGTTCCGGGGACTGACCGCAATATCAAGATCACCAAACCCAGCGATATGGAACTAGCTCGACTCTATCTGACCCTTGAGAGTTCTGTCCTGAGTCCCGTCTAAGCACCATGGGTCCGTCTCCTTCCGCTGTTCCGTTCCGTATCGGTCATGGCTGGGACACGCATCGCCTTGAGTTGGGCCGGCCGCTCATTCTCGGTGGAATCACGATTCCTTCCGAATTCGGTCTGATCGGACACTCGGATGCCGACGTGCTATCGCATGCCATCACCGATGCCCTGCTCGGCGCGCTGGCTCTCGGTGACATCGGCATGCATTTTCCCGATACGGCGGTCGAATGGAAGGGAGCGAATAGCCTCGATCTGCTTGCGCACGTTTCGGGCCTAGTACTATCGGCTGGTTACCGTGTGGCAAACGTTGATTCTACCGTGGTACTAGAACGTCCAAAACTCCAAGACTACCGGCTGCAGATCCGACAGAGACTGGCAGATGTCTTACAACTATCTAGGGATTTGATGAGTGTGAAGTTCAAGACAGCTGAAAAAGTAGGGCCTGTCGGCGAGGGCAAATCTTGTGAAGCACACGCCACAGTTCTTCTGCTAATCGTCTGATAATAAATCACTTGAATTATGACGTTCAATACGTAATTTTACGTCTTGATGTAACGGCTCCTTGTTGCGCGTAACCTTGACGACTCTGACGACCCCTTAAAACTTGTTGGCACAAATGTCATACGTTTTTCGTTGACAATCGTCACTCTGGGTTGGTAGTCTTAGGGTCTGCGGGTGAACGCCAAAAGTACCAGGGTTCCCCGAACAACCACTGGTTAAGGATGCTAACTGGGACGAAAATGGCGGTAGCTTGCCCTCGCATTGGTTTAGAGTGGTTCGCGGTTAGGGTGAGAACCCGTGCGGAGTCGACGGTCAGCGAGTTCTTAAAGGCTCGGGGAGTTGAGACTCTATGTCCCACCTACCCGGATCGGAGACGCTACTCCGACCGAATAAAAACGGTTGAGGCGGCCTTGTTTCCCGGGTACCTGTTTTGCAATATCGATCGTTTCGATCGTCTTCCCGTCTTGAGTGCCCCCGGAGTCGACTACATTGTTGGATTCGGCCACGAGCCCTATCCGGTAGACCTTGGGGAAATTTTAGCGGTCCAAGCTGTTATCCGATCAGGCCTGCTCGCCAGGCCCCATCCATTTCTCAAGGTGGGCCAGCGAGTCCGCGTTGAGTCCGGTCCGCTGAATAACTTGGAAGGCATTCTAATTGCCACCAAGAGCGAGAACCGGCTGGTTCTATCCATTTCCATGCTGCAGCGTTCGATCTCAGCCGAATTGGATAGCGCCGTTGTTCGGCCCATCTAGTCTTCCCTCTCCAATCCGGGAATTCCTCGGGTCGCGGTGTCCTCACGGCACAGATCTGCGGCGGTGTCAAGCAAGTCAACTGTTTCGCTAGTTGACGTTCTTCCTGGATAATTGCTCGGCAGAAGCCTTGTCTCATAATCGGCTCGCCGGCAGTCGCCGCCCTTCAGACAGCTAATAAGGATTGAAGCCATGGTAGCCACCCATAGAAAGACGAAGATGGTCAGCTTTCGCCTGTCGAGCGACGAGTATCGCTTGCTGCAGGGAGCCTGCGAAAAGTCGGGTGCGCGCAGTGTGTCGGAGCTTGCCCGATCGGCGATGCAGCGAATCATTCTCGACACCGGCACGGCAGGGTCGGATTCGGCCGAAGCCAATCTGCGTCAACTCCAGATCAAGCTGGACATCCTCGCAAGCGAGGTCGACCGGCTTTCGCGCCTTATGCACTCCGGGCCAAGCCGGCTGCTCTCCGTCGCCACCGGCAGTTGAGACTTTCCGCCGGATTCTGCACGACCACTGGAGTTTTGAACCACTTGTCTAAATCTGCACTTGTTACTGGCATCACCGGGCAGGACGGCTCCTACCTGAGCGAGCTTCTGCTCTCAAAGGGCTACACCGTCCACGGTGTTGTTCGCCGCAGCTCCAGCTTCAATACCGGCCGTATCAATCACATTTACTCGGACCCGCACGAGATGGGTCGCCGGCTCGTGCTGCACTACGGTGATTTGACCGACTCCACCGGTCTGCGCCGCATCATTGAGGACTCACAGCCCGACGAGGTATACAACCTTGGTGCGCAGTCCCATGTCAAGGTGTCTTTCGAGCTGCCCGAGTATACGGCGGATGCCGATGCCATGGGCACTCTTCGCCTGCTTGATTGCGTCCGTGACCATGTACAACACACCGGCCGTGCCGTGCGCTTCTATCAAGCGGGTTCATCCGAAATGTTCGGTGCCGCGAAGCCGCCACAGAACGAGGACACGGCGTTCTATCCGCGTAGCCCCTACGCGGTCTCGAAGGTCGCGTCGCACTGGTATTGCATCAACTACCGGGAAGCATACAATCTGTTCATCTCCAACGGGCTTTTGTTTAATCACGAATCGCCTCGCCGCGGTGAGACGTTTGTTACTCGCAAGATTACCCGGGCCCTGGGCCGGATCAAATACGGCCTGCAAGACAAGCTGTACCTCGGCAACCTTGACGCGAAACGCGACTGGGGCTTTGCCGGAGACTATGTTCGCGCCATGTGGATGATGCTACAGCACGGCGAACCCGATGACTTCGTGGTCGCCACGGGCGAATCGTACTCGGTTCGTGAGTTCCTGGTGGAATCTTTCGGTTACGCGGGCCTTGATTGGGAGAAGCATGTCGCGATCGATCCGAAGTACTTCCGGCCAACCGAAGTCGACTACCTGATGGGCGATGCTTCCAAGGCACGACGGGTTCTCGGCTGGAAGCCCGAAACGTCATTTAAGCAGCTCGTTCACATGATGGTCGATTCCGACCTCCGGAAGGCCCATTTGGAAGCCAGCCAAAACGCCGTCCTTAACGCCTCCCCGATAGGTCAATGAACTTCGACTCGAAGATCTACGTTGCCGGCCACACGGGCTTGGTGGGGTCCGCGATCGTGCGCCGTCTGAGTGGTCTAGGCTATACGAACCTGGTTTTGCGCAATCGGTTCGAACTCAACTTGTTGAATGAAAAGGATGTTACGGAGTTTTTCGCGGCGGAGCGACCGGAATATGTATTCATGGCGGCGGCCAAAGTCGGCGGGATTCTTGCCAACGAAACGAACCCGGTCGAGTTCCTGGCAGACAACCTAAGAATTCAGATCAACATTATAGACTCGGCTTACCGCCACGGGGTTTCCAAGCTCCAGTTTTTGGGCAGTTCCTGTATCTACCCCAAGCTTGCCCCGCAGCCCATTAAAGAGGAGTACCTGCTAACCGGCCCGCTGGAGGCCACCAACGAGGGGTACGCGATTGCCAAGATCGCCGGAATCAAACTCTGCCAGGCCTACCGGAAGCAGTACGGTTTCAACGCCATTTCGCTGATGCCGACCAACCTGTACGGCCCCGGCGACAACTTCGATCTACAGAACTCGCACGTGTTGCCGGCGCTAATCCGGAAGTTCCACGAGGCGAAGTCCGCAGGCCGGCAAGAAGTGGTAGTCTGGGGAACGGGTTCGCCACGTCGCGAGTTCTTGCACGTGGACGACTTGGCGTCTGCGGCCGTTTACCTGATGCTGAACTACAACGAGCCTGAAATCGTCAACGTCGGAACCGGCGAAGATATCGCAATCGCCGATCTTGCCCGTCTAGTCCAGAAGACCGTCGGCTTCTCCGGCGATCTCGTTTTCGACACCACCAAGCCCGACGGAACTCCCCGAAAGCTGCTGGATGTGAGTCGTCTGATGGCCCTCGGTTGGCGGGCTCAGATTGGTCTGCAAGACGGCATCCAGTCAACCTACGCCTGGTATTTGGAAACCGCCCGGCAACCCGAGTTGCTGCGAGCCTAACATGCCGGTTTCTTGACCCCTGAACCCTAACGTCAGTTCCTTCTTCCGAAGTCCTATGCGTCTAACCATTCTCTCAGTTCTGGCAATTCTGTCGTTTGTCTCCGCGGCCTTTGCCCAACAGGCCGTTCCGCCTCGCGCTGTCGAAGATGTAGGGTCGTTCTCGAACCTGCCGGCGCAGCCGATCGGACCGGACGATCTCGTCGCTGTCACGGTATACGACTCGCCCGAGCTTTCCCGAACAATCCGCGTCTCCGCTGACGGCACTCTTCGCCTGCCGATGCTCAGGCAGAAGATTCACGCGCAAGGGAAAATGCCCAGCGATCTCGAAACGGCAATTGCCGAAGCACTAAAAGCCGATGGCATCCTCGTCGACCCAGTCGTCTCCGTCAGCATCGCGGAATACCGTAGCCGGCCTATCAGCGTCGCCGGAGAGGTGAGATCTCCGGTTACCTTCCAGGCATTGCCGGGCATGACACTGCTCGATGCCATCACCCGGGCGGGTGGGCTGAGCGATGAAGCAGGTCCGGACATCATCGTCACTCGATCGACCAAGGACCCGGACGGCCAAATCCACGAGATCAACCAGCGCATACCCGCTAAGGGATTGCTCGACGCCTCGGACCCAACGTTGAACCTCGCTCTGGCCGGCGGCGAGCAGATTCGCGTACCACCCGCAGGACGCATATATGTGGTAGGCAACGTCAAGATGCCTGGCGCCATCAAAGTCCACGAGGCCAACGATGCGACAGTATTCAAAGCCATCGCGATGTCACAGGGGTTGCAGCTGTACTCGCAGAAAGTAGCGTACATTTACAGGAAAGAAGCGGGGCAGGCGGGTGAAGACGGGATCCCGGTACAACTTTCAGACATCATGCACCGCAAAGCGCCCGATGTGCCACTCCAGGCAAACGACATCTTGTACATTCCCGAAAACGGCGCCCAGAGAGTTACCGTGGAAGTCCTGAAGGCTTCGGTCGGCGTTGCCG